>MHUC01000021.1 GCA_001823315.1 Candidatus Wildermuthbacteria bacterium RIFCSPHIGHO2_12_FULL_40_12 | reverse complement strand
TGGAGACCTTTTGGGTCTCGGCTGGTGATCAATGTTTGTAACATCGTCATCCTCCTTCTATGTTTGGATTTGCCAGAGTCGCTTTGGCTAACGGCTTCCTCTGTATGAGATAGCGCAATAGGTATAAATCTGTCCGCCTCTGGCGGAAATTGCCTTACGCCCAATGCGCTACCTCATAAATAAGCCTAATTTCAAGGAACTATTACGATGTTTAAGTATAGCAAATATATGCCATGCTGTCAAGTATTTGGGGATGACGACTATCCCTTGACAGTATGTAATGGATTTGCTAAGATAGGTGTATATGAAATACACTATTACACAATTCAGAAAGGATTTTCCCGATGACGGTGCTTGTTTGGAATACCTTTTAAAAAATAGATTCCCTAATCTCAAGTGTCCGCTCTGTTCTAAAACCTCATTTTATAAGGTTAAGAATACCAAAAAGTTTTCCTGCTCGTGCGGACATATTATTTCGCCTACCGCTAATACTATCTTCCATAAATCAGCTACTTCTTTAACTGATTGGTTTTTTGCGATTTACTTATTCTCTAACTCTAAAAACGGAGTATCTAGTAATGAGCTACAACGACATTTAGGTTGCACCTACAAGACAGCGTGGCGTATAGGACATAAAATTCGCTCCTTAATGAAACAAGAGAGCGGTAAGCTCTCGGGCATTGTTGAATCAGACGAAACCTATATTGGCGGTAGAGCGAATCAAGCTAATAAGCGTAAGGATAAAGGCATTGTAATGGCTATGGTGCAAAGAAAAGGAAATGTTAAGTCAGTTCATATTGAGGACGCTTCCACTTCGTCTATGTTAAAAGTGCTACGAGAGAATGTTAAGTTCGGCTCACGAGTTATTAGTGATGATCATTCTGCGTATAAAGGCAATAAAGTATTACGCATTGGAATGTTCCACTCAACTATTAAGCATTCTAAAAAGGAATATGTAAGAGGGAATGTTTACACAAACACTGTTGAAGGATTCTTTAGTCAATTTAAACGTTCTTTAGACGGGACTTATCATTCTGTTTCTTTGAAACACTTACAGTCTTACGCTGACGAGTTTTCTTTCCGCTATAACCACCGCTCCGCTTGTTTTTACGAATTGTTGTATCGTCTGTGCGGACAGCAAGGTTTAAGAGGGAAAAGAATTGAGATTTTTCAGGGGGCAAGGGTTTCATAATATTTAAGATTTTGGTTTATCTAAATCTTCTAACTTAAAACCAGAAGCATTCAAGCAAATATCTCTGAAGTAAATTCCTCCTATTCTTCTTATAGTATCTAAACTAACGCCGTGTTTAAAAGCGGACGACTTCAAGGTAGATTCAAATTCATTTTCAAATTCTAAACTATCAAAAAATTTAAAAGCAGATTCTTGTATATCGTAAGGATTAGTCATTGAGCTTTTCTGTTTACATTGAGAAAGTAGTTTATCTTTATTTTCATCTATATACTTTCTCAATCCACTATCCTCTATGATAATCTGACCTTTTGGTAATAATGAGAGTGGAGAAGTTCCACTAAACGCGTTATCCATTCTTCCATTCAAATTAGTAAGACGAGTATCAAACCCATCAACTTTCGTTTCAACCTTAGTTAGTCTATGAGAAAGATACCACGCTCCAGCGACTAAAGAAACTATAAGACCAAGAGCTTTATAAATACCAATATAAATAATTAAATTTGTTTCCATATTTTTATTTAAAATTATTAGTCAAAAAATACGAGCAATTTCTCTTTTGCTTTGTATTATTGGAGTTTTTCATAAGTGATTTTATTCTACATAAATTTTTGTGTCAATACAATGTCAATATTTCATATTGTTGACATTATTCATCTAAAAATGTAAAATCAAAACACTCAAAATCACTTAAGATATCTGTGGAAAAGTCTCTTTTTTGAACATAAAATCTGCTTTTTCTTGACTTTGGTTTTTAGTGATATACTAAAATTGAAATAGAAAAGCCACCGTGTTAACCCAGTGGCAATCCTATACTTCGATCACTCAAGATTACTCTTGGGTGATTTTGTTTTTCTTTCTTCTGATAAAGAAGTGAAATGATTCTGCATTTTTAGGATAAATGGTTTTGCCATTTTTCCTAATAGATTTGCAAAATATCTCTACATCTTCTTCGTCAGAAATAAGAGCTTCTGTATCTTGTTTCATTGTTTTTTGAATAAGATATTAAGCAGACGTCCGACCATTAATTAGCTACACGTGGAGCTCTTACGTAGAAAGGACAAAACAAAATCCTGTTCTACTAAGTGAGATATCTGACGAACAACGATTATCTTTTTACAGATAACTGATGTCCGAGAAGGACATCGGCAAGAAATTGCCAGATATCCCACTTAGTAAGACAGGATGACTGTCGTTGTTTCTTTTATCTCGCTTCTTGCAAACGAGAGATCTAAATTTTCAAAGATTATATATTTTAGCAAAGCAATGATTGGTGTCAAGTATGGAAAACTCAAAAAACTCCTTACCTCCCGTAATGGGAGAGTCATCGTTGTTTTAGGTGTCTCGGTCGGGATCCGTGTCTCATAATCTCAGCAGAATAATCCAGAATCTAACACTCTATTGAATGTAGGTAGAATTACCGATATACTAAAAGTAGACCTATCTTTCGTTAAGGATGTGAAAAATGGAAATTCTTGTATTGGGGTTTATTGTGGGTATGGCTACCTTATTCAAGATGGCTAAGGATACCGGCGGTTTCGATAATCATGGATCCATTGAAAATGTTAAGGATGGACACGTGATACATCCCGATGGATCTAAGACTCAGTTCTATAAAGAGGTATATATTCCTCACGATGGCCACGGATCATCAGTAACCGGAAATTACCACGTGATACATTCTGATGGATCCAAGACTGAATTCCGAAAAGATCGAGCCCGGTAACACAAAGGTAGCTACCCAGCCCAGTCTCCGCAACATACCCGGCGCTAACCAAATCGCCGGGTTCTTTATTGACTTATATGATAAAGAATAAAAAAATAGGCTGGACAGGATTTGAAATCAAGAAAGAGACCGCTGGATTAAAATTCCAATACAATGCAAGCATGTTTAGCGGCAAAAGCGTTGTAGTAGATTTGGGAAGATAGATATCAAAATCAACACAAAACACCTATTTATATGGGTGTTTTGTGTTGGTTGCATTACTGAAGCACCTCGGTCTCTCGATAAAAAATGTTGACGGCGGAGGGTACAGGATTCGGACCTGTGAGGGATTTCTCCCACACGCTTTCCAAGCGTGCGCCTTAAACCGCTCGGCCAACCCTCCGTTTGAAACGGGAACCCGGTAGTAGATTTTTGACATTCTTCGAATAATTTCGCGGAGCGAGTCAAAAATTCACTACCGGGGTAAATTAGAAATTAATCTGGCGATATTAGGATGCTGCGTAAAGAATTTATAACTCAAAATCTTTAAAATAGCTAAGAAATCGTGCAACTCCTCCCTGAATCCTTCGGGACCAGAGAAAACTTCCCAGAACTCTGCGGTTAAATTTTGAGCGTAATGATTCAGTGTTTCGCTATCGGATTGTTCTTTTAAGTATCCAATAATCTTTTTGAATTCTCCCCTGTCCAACCAAAGGCCATGGCACAAATTGCAAATATCAACAACTATTTTAGAGTCGCCATAATAAACTTCATAAAGCGGCAGACGGCAGTGAGGACACAATCTTATCCCCCGACTAATGCGAAGCTTGGTTTTGTCCTTCCAAAGATCGATGTCTAACCATCTTAAATCTCGGTCTTTTACGTCTTTAGTCCATCTTAATTCTTCTTCTTCGAACCAAAGACCAAGACATTGCAAACAATAATCAACTTCGGCGCCGTAAAAAATCGCTTTCTCAAAATCTTTTTTGCAAATAGGGCAAGACATAAATAAAAATTTAGAAATATAAAAACTTAGAAATTTAAAAAAGTTTTGGTTTTTACATTTTTAGTTTTTTAAATCTTAAGGCCGCGTAAGGCGGCGATTCTCTCTTCCATCGGCGGATGAGTCAGAAATAATTTATGAAGCCACATTTTAGCTTCCTGGTTTTTAAAAGGATTATCTAAAAAAAGGTGGGAGGTAGCATCGTTGGCAACGCGTAAAGGAATAGAATCCCGCGATATTTTTTCCAAAGCCCTGGCTAAACCGTCCGGATATCTCGTTAAGAGAGCGCCCGAGGCGTCGGCCAAGAACTCCCTTTTTCTGGAAATCGCCAACTTCATCAAGTTGGCCAGGATAGGAGCTAAAATCGCTAAGAATAAAACCACCGCAAAAGCTATCGCATTATTCCCTCGTTCGCGGTTAGACCCTCTGCCCCACAAACTCAATCTCAAAAAGAAATCTGTTATCAAGACAATTATGCCAACCAGCACCACGACTATGGTTGACAATAACACATCTCTGTTTCCAATGTGCGATAATTCATGCGCGATAACGCCTTCCAACTCCGTTCTGTCCAATCTATTCAACAATCCTCTGGTTACCGCTATCACTCCGCGCTTAGGATCTCTTCCTGTGGCAAAAGCGTTCAGTTGTTGTTCTTCTAAAATATAAATCTTTGGCAATGGAAGACCAGCGGTAATGCATAGATTTTCTACAAGACGGTAAAGCTCGGGACTATCTTCTTTCTTAATTTCTTTTGCCCTAGTTAAGAAGAGTACTATTTTGTCAGAATACCAGTACGAAAAAAAGCTTGTTGCAATGCTAAAAACAACCGCAAATATCAAAATAACGCTACTATCTATCGCCCAACTTATAGCCCATCCAATCAGAATGATAAAGACCAAAAAGAAGGTCAAATACAACCATGTTTTACGCGTATTCGATTCGGCATGAGTGTATAGATTCGGCATATAAATTTCAAATCCCAATATCTAAATCCCAAACAATCTCTAAATTATAATTTTCCAAACTCCAAACTTTTGTAATTTGGTGTTTACGATTTGTTTAAAATTTATGGTTTAGAGTTTAGAATTTTACCGATACCGGGGCCTTAGCAGCTTCTTCTATCTCAAAGAATTCTGCCATCTTAAAGTTAAACATTGAAGCTATTGTATTTGCAGGAAAACTTTCAACGCCGGTGTTCAAAGCCATAACATTGGTGTTGTAAAATCGCCTTGACGCCTGAATTTTGTCTTCGGTGTCGCGCAATTCTCTTTGCAGTTCCAAGAAATTTTCGGAAGCCCTCAATTGCGGATAATTTTCCGATACCGCAAAAAGAGTTTTCAATGTGGAACTTAGAAAGTTTTCTGCCTCTGAATGCTCTTTAACTGTTTGGGCTCCCATTGCCATATTTCTTGCCTTGGTTACGTTTTCAAAAAGCTCTCTTTCGTGCGCCGCATAACCTTTAACCGTTTCAATAAGGTTGGGAATCAAATCATACCGCCTCCTCAATTGAACATCAATGTCAGACCAAGATTCTTTTGTCCGGTTTCTTAGGGCGATAAATCTATTGAAAGTGGCGATGACCCAAAGGATAATCGCAACAACTATTATTGATATTATTAATAGCCAATTCATTTAAGTAATTTATCTAAGTATTTTATAAAACGACCTTTTCCGGTAGTGAATTTTTGGCTCGCTTCGCAAAATTGTTCGAAGAATGTCAAAAATCTACTACCAGATTTCTCTCTTTTATTTTAAAACATTAAATTTATTTAATCAATGAAAAAACGGCTTTTTGGGCCGCCTTTTCTGCTTATTCTTTAGTAATCTCCGCCCATTCCCGGCATACCGCCCGCCATACCCATTCCTTTTTGCTTCTCTTCTTCCGGCTCTTCAACAACCACCACTTCCGTGGTTAATAGCATCGAAGCCGCAGAAGCAGCGTTCTCAAGAGCCGATCTCACAACTTTGGTAGGATCAACAATGCCGGACTCTACGAGATCTTCATATTCCATAGTGTGAGCGTTGAAGCCGTAATTTCCTTCTTTTTTCTTTACCTCTTGAACAACCACCGCGCCGTCCAATCCTGCATTAATGGCTATTCTTCTGATCGGCGCTTCTAAGGATTTCTTAATAATCATT
>MHUC01000020.1:2277-6129 GCA_001823315.1 Candidatus Wildermuthbacteria bacterium RIFCSPHIGHO2_12_FULL_40_12 | reverse complement strand
TTTGTCCGGATGGTATTTATGAGCCAGTTTGTAATAGGCCTTTTTTATTTCTTCAGAGGAAGCGTTTTTAGTAACGCCTAAAATTTGGTAGTAATCCTTCATGTTTCAAATTAAAAACTAAAAATGAAAAGCTAAAAACGGTACGGTAAGTTTTTAGGACCCAAACTTTAATTTTTTATTAAGTTTTTCCTTTTTAAATTTAACTTTTTACTTTTCCTTGTATTCTCCCTCTTCGGCTTGTTTTTGGTTGTCTTTGCTATCGTCCTGCCTTTCTGTCGTTCCTTTGCCTTCTGTTTGTTTGTACATTTCAGAGCCCACCTTTTGCATCATTGTGGAAAGCTCCTGTGTCTTTTGTTTTATTTCGTCTATATTATCACCATCTTTGATCTTTTTCAATTCTTCTATCCTTTGCTCAACTTCTTTCTTGTTTTCAGCCGAGACCTTATCTCCGGATTCTTTTAAAAGTTTCTCCGAAGTATAAACGAGATTATCCGCTAAATTCCTTGTTTCAATAATATCTTTTTTCTTTTGATCTTCTTTAGCGTTAACTTCGGCCTCCTGTTTCATCTTTTCTATTTCTTCCTTGGAAAGACCGACTGATCCTTCAATCCTTATTGATTGGGTTTTATTCGTTGCCTTATCTTTGGCAGAAGCGGTCAAAATGCCATTAGCGTCAATGTCAAAGGTAACTTCAACTTGAGGAATGCCTCGGGGAGCCGGAGGAATGCCGTCTAAAACAAACTTTCCTATGGAACGGTTGTCTTGCGCCATTGGTCGTTCTCCTTGCAGAACATTGATTTCTACTGCTGGCTGATTGTCGGCGGCGGTTGAAAAAATCTGGGTTTTCGCGGTTGGAATGGTCGTATTCTTAGAAATCATTATAGTGCTGACTCCTCCCAAGGTTTCAATTCCGAAAGAAAGCGGTAAAACATCCAGAAGCAAAACGCTTTTTATGTCTCCTTCAGGCGCTCTTCCTTCCTCCTTGGCTTTCAGGATTTCCGCTTGAATAGCGGCCCCCATCGCCACCACTTCTTCAGGATTAATTGATTTGTTTGCTTCTTTGCCAAAAAAGTTCTTTACCGCTTCTCTGACTTGAGGCATCAAGGTTGTGCCTCCAACCAACACGGTTTCGTTAATATCGTTTTTAGAAAGATTAACTTCGGCTAAAGTTCTCTCCACTCTTTTTATTGATTTTTCAACTAAATCCCGCGTTAATTCCTCGAATTTTGACCTGTTGATTTTGTAATATAAATGCTTGGGACCGGCGGCATCCGCCGAAACAAAAGGCAGGTTAACGTCTGTTTCGGTGGTGCTGGAGAGTTCAATCTTCACTTTTTCAACGGCTTCTTTAATTCTCTGCAAAGCCAGCGGGTCTTTGGCTAAATCAATTCCCTGTTCTTTCTTGAATTCTTCAATAATCCAGGTAATTAATCTTTGGTCAAAATCTTCTCCTCCTAAGTGCGGTTCTCCTCCGGTAGCCAATGCTTCAACGGTGTCCGGAGAAATATCTAAAATCGTAACATCGAAAGTGCCTCCTCCAAAGTCATAGACCAAAACTTTTTGCGATTGTTTTTTGCCGAATCCGTAAGCCAAAGCCGCGGCCGTCGGCTCATTAATGACTCTTAAAACATTGAATCCGGCAATTTCCCCGGCGGTTTTAGTGGCTTTTCTCTGCGAGTCGTCAAAATTAGCCGGACAAGTGATAACCGCGGCGGTGATTTTTTCTCCTAATTTTTCTTCCGCGTCTGCTTTTAATTTCTGCAGAATCATTGAAGAAATTTCAATCGGGGCTAACCACTTATCCCCCATTTTAATTTCTACGCTATCATCATCTCTCCTTCTTGTTTCATAGGGCAATCTTTTTAATTCTTTTTGCACTTCCGCGTCCTCGTATCTTCTGCCGATAAATCTTTTAACGGCAAAAATAGTGTTTTTGGGATTGGTTACCGACTGTCTTTTAGCTAAATCCCCTATTAAAGTTTCCCCATTTTTTGACAAGGCGACAATAGAAGGAACCAAAACCGATCCCTCTCGGCTTTCCAGGCATTTAGGTTCGCCTTGTATTATAGTTGCCGTCTTAGAAATGGAAGTGCCCAAATCAATACCTAATACTTTGCTCATAGAACTTAAAACATGAAACCTAAAACATATAACATGAAACAAAGATATAATATCGTTTCACGCTTCAGGATTCAAGTTTTATATTATTTTATTCCGTTTATTTTGTAATTTTTACTCTCGCTGGCACAATGATTCTATTTTCTCGAACATAGCCCTTCCTAACTTCTTCAATGATTTTTCCGGATTCCATGTCCTCATCTACTACTTCTTCGATCGCCTCGTGTAAGCTTGGATTAAAGTCATCCCCCTTTTTTACTGCTATTACCTCAACCCTTTCTTTTTTAAGCAAGTTTAGAATTTGATTTTTAATTTGTAAAATGCCCTTAACATTAATATCGTCTTTAAGGTTTTTTGGTATTTTTCCTTCAATTATTTCAAAACTATCCAGTATAGATAAAATTTCCCGAATTATTCCTGTAATCATAAAAGACGCTGTCGCCTTAATGGATAAATCTTCTTCCTTCTTATAATTCACAAAATCCGCTCTCGCTCTCTGCCAACCAGCCAGATATTCATTTTTAAGCTTTTCACATTCTTCAATCTTTTTCTCTAAATCGTCTTTTTTTGTTTCTTGTTTCCCGTGGTTCATAATTAGAATCTTTTTAGCAGTTTAATTAAAGAGTTCATTAGTCCGATGTTTTTATCGTATGCCATTCTTTTTGGGCCTAATAAAGATAATACAATGCCGTGATGGTCTGGTAAAGTACATTCGGCAGAAATAATCGTGAACTCTTTGGTTTTAGAAAAAGGATTTTCTTTACCGATGTATATTTTTATCCCAGAATCTATTTCTAACTCTTTAATATTGTTTTCAAAATTTTCTGAAAATTCAGTGAAATTTATGAGGTAATCTCTTTCTTCAAATTCAGGTTCTTTCAAGATTTCCTCCCATCCTTCTTTCCATAATATATCGTCATTTCTATCGTAGCTAAATGTTAAGGCGCCCGAATGATACGCCAAATTATCTGTAAGTTTTTGGATGATTTTTAAGCTATCATCAAGCTCTTTTGCAAACCAGTTTTCGGCGCTAAAAATATCAAATTCTTTGTTTAATAAATTATCAACAAAAAATCGATAACCCTTGTCGGTCGGCACTCTGCCGGCTGAAGTGTGGGGCTGATATAAAAATCCTTCTTCGGTGAGTTTATGCATTTCACCTCTTATAGTTGCTGGAGACAAACCAAAATCATACTTTTTTTCAAGTGATTGCGAAGGAACTGGTTCGGCCGAACTAATATATTCTTGAATAATCTTGTCTAGAATATCTTTTTGCCGATCTGTTATTAACATATTTATCGATAATAATAAATTAGCACTCCGCTGTCAAGAGTGCCAATATAGTTTTGAACGTATTTCATAAAAGAAAAGGCGCGTCTGTTTTAAATTCCAAAACGCGCACCTATTCAAAGTAATTTTCAGGCAAGTCCTGCAAGAATTTACCAAATTTCATTGCGGATAATTGCGTTGCGAATAAGGATGGGTTTTTCCAAGCCGGAATAACCCTTAGGAAATTTTTAAACGGCATAATGACAAAACCGCTTTGATTCTTTTCTTTTGATTCTGTTTCAAGACACCAATTTAAAGCCAGGAGCTCTATCAGGATCTCCCAGGATTTTAGGTCAACATCTATCCAGGGATGGTATGGGCGTATAACCGGGCTTCCTTCAAAGGAATCTATGACGGTAACTCCCCAAACAAGAAAAGCAACAACTAATGGCTTTATTTTGTCTG
>MHUC01000020.1:0-2270 GCA_001823315.1 Candidatus Wildermuthbacteria bacterium RIFCSPHIGHO2_12_FULL_40_12 | reverse complement strand
GAGCTTTTCGGCCTCGTCTATCGCTTCCGCAATATCCCTTTTAATCAAGGTCTTTGACACTTTTAATCCCCCTTCAGTATTAGGTTCTGTAAAGAGAATAGATCATTTTTATTAATCCGTCAAAAAAAAGGGGTGATTGCCATTGCTGACAAAGCACCCCACTCCGACCTTCCTTAAAGATCTTTATCGTCAATGTGCCCTCTTCGTCCCCTCGGCGTTCCTTCGCCCCAGAGACGTTGTTCGGGTTCGTCTTCGGTTTCAGCTTTCGCTTCGCCCGAAGATTCTTCCAGGTCCTTTTCGGCGGGAACATCACCTTCCTCTTTTACGACAGAAGGTTTAACCTGCTCCACGCGTTGCTGTGTTTGTGGAGCTACTAAAGGTACAAAGACATTGCTTGCCAGTTCGTCAACCGTAGGAAAGTGCATATATGCAATTCCCCATGTATAGCCGAAGGCAGCAATAATAATTACGCACCACGCTGCTTTTATTGCGGCGGGTTTCTCTTCCTTCTTCAGAAGGAGAGAGAAAATCAGAGTAAAAGCGATTGCTAAACTAGCAGAAAACGCAAGATTAATAGCAAGCGCTTTGACGACGTAGCCAACATTAATGTCCATAAGGACACCTCCTTGGTTAACTGTCCTCTAAGACAACTAGACCAAGGATAATCAGTAGTAGTCAAGAACGATGAACTTCTTGACTTTTCCATGATGGTCCACGCACTTCAGAAGAGCTTTAGGACCAAGATCAAGTAGTTCACCGGTGGATGAGTGGAAGAATCCCTCACGGCCTTCCACGCGATGCCAATAATCCTTAGTAACATTACTATTATTACCGATAATGTCGGATTCTGACATCAAAATAATCTTCTCTTTTGGGCAGTTTTTGGCAAGCTCCAGAAACTGTACAAATGAAATAATCATTTTAGACCTCCAGTCGTTTGATTTTTGATTTGCGAGATCGAAGAATCAAATCTTACATTAAGGTCTCATCCTTCTCCTGTTATTGATTAACACCTCCTTTTTAATGTGCTAATTAGATAGCATATAATACTACGTATTATCTGTCAATGCCAATACGGTCAAAAGAAGACCCGGCGATTTGCCAGGTTTAGTTTAAATTAGTTTCTGATCATTTTAATCTCCAGCCAGAATGATGTTCTGGCAAAAGATTACCATTCTGGTCGTAAGCTTCCCCTACGATTTTATCAAAATCGCGGAAACGACGAGGATATTCGGGATCATCTATGAAGAGATTTGCTACAAATTGATATTTTTCTCCAGGATGTGTCCCTTTTTGACGATGCAATTCTTCGTTCCTTTCGCTCATACCCTATTCTCCTTTCATAAAATACTACACTAAATATAGCATATTAGTCATTTGTGTCAAGTTTTTCTGGTATATTGCCATATCTCTGTAAAGAAAAAGCCCGGGGCAAGCCAGGGCTATTATACTTAGAATTTAAAACGACGGAACGCCTTATCCTCCTTCTTCCTCTTCGTCGTCTTCGTCTTCTTCGTTCTCTTCATCAAAGACGTTTTCTTGCTCGTCGTTAGGAACAACGCCTTCGACAAACTCACAGACAACACATTTTTTCCCGGGTTTATCCGTAGGACATCCGCAGTCAGGACAAACCGGTTCGTTGAATATATCTTTTTCCACTCTGCTCTTCCTTTCTTTAAAACATTGATAAGTTGGTAAAGAACTTAATAATGACTTTAGCAATTTCATCAAGTTTATCAATATCCCCAAACAAAAGAAAAAGCCCTGTTACCAATATGGTTTAGGGCTTTTAGCCGAAGAGTGCTTAGTGAAACAGGAGAATTTGCTCTCCTCCTTGACGCTCCCTTTCGCGCTTGCGTTGGGTCTTCATCTTTTTGCGAGAGGAAAGCTCTGCGCTGATTACGCTCATTATTTCTTGAGCGCTTAATCCGTAATTAGGATAGGCTCTGATTTATAACAAGAAAAAAGCCCGGGTTTTTAATCCAGGCCTTTGGACGATATCGTTTTACTAAATATTACTTACGTATTCTTCCAACCTTTCGGGAGGAAGGTCTGGTTCGTCCCTGAAGGGTAACCAGTTGAACTTCTCCGATGCGGCGTTATATTCCTTCGCTAAGTTATTTCGCTGGCTTGTTACTGCTAGCAAATCGTCTCTGCCAGTCTGACGTTCGCGGTTGTACGTTGTGCGAATATCCGGCGGCCAGGAAGCAGGATCAGTGCCGTAGTTGTTCTTGTAATCGCTCTCTATCGTAGAATAACGATTTTCAAAC
>MHUC01000019.1 GCA_001823315.1 Candidatus Wildermuthbacteria bacterium RIFCSPHIGHO2_12_FULL_40_12 | reverse complement strand
TAGACAATATCCGAAAAATTATCACTTATCTTCTTATTGGCGGTTTCACCGAAGTTCTTTTAATAGGCATGGCCTTGTTGTTTCGTTTACCACTACCGGTTCTGCCAAGCCAGATATTATGGAAGAATGTTATTGAAGACACTCCGCCATCTTTTGCTTTAACCCTTGAACCGAAAGAAAAAGATATTATGGATAGACCTCCCGAGCCCGTTAATTTTCCTATTTTAACCGGGGCAATGAAATTTTTGATTTTCGCTGTAGGAATTTTTACCGACTTGATGCTTTTCGGCATTTTTATGTGGCTTTTAAACCAGAGCTACCCGATTGAAAAAATCAGGACCGTAATGTTTGCCGGTTTGGTTTTCGATTCATTCTTTTTGATATTTTCTTTACGCAATTTAAGAAAGAACATCTGGCAATACAATCCTTTTGCCAACTCTTATGTTGTTGTTTCAACGATTATTGGATTAGCTCTATTGTTTTTCGCCATTTACAGTCCTTTTGGTCATTGGTTGCTAAGAACGGTGCCCATCGGCTTATTTGAATGGTCAATCCTTATTGGTTTTGGCGTAATCAATATGGTTTTGATAGAATTAACAAAGTTTTATTTTGTCGCCAGAAAAAATGTCTAATATGAAGCAAATTTTTAACGGGGTTTATGCCGTTTCTGTTTTATCCGGCACCATTATTGGCGTTGGTATTTTTGCTTTGCCATATGTTACTTTGCAATTAGGGTTTTGGGTTATGCTTGGCTACTTTGTTGTTTTGGGAGTTTTATCCGTAATGGTGCATATGTGTTTTGGCGAATTGTCCTTGATGACTCCGGATAAAAAACGTCTTCCCGGATTCGTAAAAATGTATCTTGGGTCTTTCTGGGAAAAAATTGCCATTGTCTCAAGCGTTATCGGGGCGTTCGGCGCCATGCTTGCTTATTCCGTTGTCGGAGGAGAATTTTTGGAGAAATTATTATCTCCTGTTTTTGGCGGCAGTTCCATTGTTTTTATCCTTATTTATTTTTTTGCCGGCACTATTTTAATCTTTTTGGGCATTAAAGCGATAGCCAGCATCGAATTCTGGGGACTGATTTTATTTTTTGTTGCCCTACTCGCTATTTTCCTGCAGGGGAAAAACCTGATCAACAACAATCATTTTTTTGCTAATCCCGACTGGTCGCAATTTTTCTTGCCATTTGGCGTCATTCTTTTTTCTTTATGGGGAACGGATTTGATTCCGGAAATAGAAGAAATGCTGGGATCAAAAAAACAGATGTTAAGAAAAGTTATTCTTATTTCTATGTTAATGGCAATAGTCGTTTATTTTTTCTTTATATATGTGATTTTAGGAATTACGGGATCCAATACGACCGAGTTAGCTCTTACTGGTTTGGAACAGGTTTTAGGCAGAGGGGTGGTAGGTTGGGCTTTATTCTTTGGGATTCTCACCACTTTCACTTCGTTCATTACCCTTGGCCTTACTCTGAAAAGAACATTTTGTTATGATTTAAAGATAAAAGAGAATCTTGCCTGGCTGATAACCTGTTTTCCTCCTTTAGTTCTTTTTCTGTTCGGATTTAATAATTTTATTTCAATCCTATCTTTTGTCGGCGGAATAATGTTGGGAGTAAACGCTATCTTAATTTTGTTAATGTACCAAAAAACGACCAATAGCAAGCTTGCCTATCCTTTGGTTCTGGTTTTTTCGCTCGGTATCTTGTTTCAGATTATCTATACGGTTAAGTAATCAAGTCATTTCAACTTAATAAAAATGTCTTTTTTTTATATTTTCTTTTTTTTAATCTCTTGTCTCGGTCTCTATTTTGCCAGCGAACTGATGGTAAAAGGATTGATGCGGGTGGCAAGATTTCTGGGCTGGAGAGAGTTTGTGGTCGCCTTTTTTGTAATGTCTTTTGCCGCTTCTTTGCCTAATTTTTTCGTCGGTATCTTCTCCGCCTTCCACAAAATTCCTATCCTTTCTTTCGGGGATATCGTCGGCGGCAATGTCATTGATTTAACCTTGGCAATAGCCATATCGGCGTTGATCGCTAAGGGTTTGCCGACCGACAGCAGAATGGTTCAATCGTCATCCGTTTTCACTTTTATCATCGCTCTCTTGCCGTTATTGTTGATCCTGGATGGCGTTTTGGGCGGGGGAGACGGCATAGTTCTTATTTTAACTTTTATGCTTTATAACTTTTGGCTTTTTTCCAAGAAAGAAAGATTTGTTAAGGCCTACGAGGAAGGAACAGTATCTCGCATTAAAGAATTTAAGCCATTTTTAAGGGACGTTGGATATATTTTTTTGGGACTTATTATACTGTTGTTATCAGCCGAAGGCATTGTTTTGTCTTCTAAGTTTTTCGCTTATTTTTTTCGCTTAGACATAGCGCTCATCGGCATTTTAATAGTTAGCTTGGGAAACGCCTTGCCAGAAATCTATCTTTCAGTATCTTTAGCTAAAAGAGGTCAAACTTGGATGATATTGGGAAACTTGATGGGGTCGGTCATAGTGCCAGCGACTCTTGTTTTGGGCATAGTTTCGCTGATTGCCCCGATAAGGATACCTGATTTTTCACCCTTCGTAATCGCCAGGTTTTTTCTCATAATATCGGCTCTTTTCTTCTTCTTTTTCGTAAGGAGCGATCGGAAGATAAGCAAAAGGGAAGCCGTGTTTTTATTATTGATTTACATCGCTTTTGTCTTAATTGAAATTCTATTCAGATAGTGATAAAGTCGTCTTATGAATGATTCTTCTTTAGTATTGATTATAATTTTAATCGCGGCTTTGGCATTTTTCTTTACTCGAAAAACCAAAATAGACGAGAAACAGAGCGATGCCATCAAGGATTTAGAGAGGAGGATAACCGACTTAATGATAAATCAACTCAAAGAAATCAGGGGTAGCGTAGACGGGACATCAAAACAGCTTAACGATCAGATCCGTTCTTTTACTAAGGAAACTACCGAGATGAAGGCAAATTTAAAACAAATAGCAGAAGTCGTGAAAGACGTTTCTTCCTTTCAGGATATTTTTAAATCGCCCAAATTAAGAGGACAATGGGGAGAAGCATCGTTAGAGCACATTTTAAGCCAACATTTTCCGAAAGAGCTTTATAAAATCCAATATCTGTTTTCTTCAGGCGAACAAGTTGACGCCGTTTTAAAACTTCCGAATAATAAAGTTTTACCGATTGACTCTAAATTTCCCTCGGAAAATTTTGACAAGATGGTAAATGCTGTTTCTGACACAGAAAAGAGTTTTTTCAAGAAAAGCTTCCTGGAAGACGTTAAAAATCGAACAAACGAAATCGCTACTAAATATGTTTTGCCGTCGGAGGGAACAACCGACTTTGCTTTGATGTATATCCCAGCCGAAGCCATTTATTACGAGATAATTAATAATATCGGGAGAGAAGTAGATATTGCAGCTTTTGCCTGGTCAAAAAAAATCATTTTGACTTCGCCTAACACGATATATTTAACTTTAAGAACAATTGAGCATTGGTTTAGGGATACCCAAATTTCAAGACAAACTCAAGAAATTTTAAAGAAAATAGCCAAGGTCCATCAAGATGCAGAAAAATTAATGAATGATTTCAGGAAACTGGGCAGTCATTTAAAAAATGCCGGTTCCGCTTATTCCGATTCGGAAAATCGCCTCAAGTTATTAGACGATAAAGTTGAGAAGCTTGTTGAAATAGGCGAGGCCAAAAAATTAGGCGAAGGACAGGAGAATTAAGGAGAGTGATTGCAAAATTAACAGAAAGATAGTAGTATAAAAAAATATGTTCGCGGTAATAAAAACCGGCGGCAAACAATATATTGTTGCGCCGGGAGATAAAATTAAAATTGAGAAAATAGCAGAAGAAGTCGGCAAAGAGGTTGTGTTCGACAAGGTTTTGTTATTGGAAAAAAGCAAAAAATTGGAGATTGGCACGCCTTTGGTGAAAGGCGCTAGTATTTCTGGCAAAGTAATTTCACAGGGTAAGTTCAAAAAAGAGATTGTTTTTAAATATAGGCCCAAAACTCGCTATAAAGTCAAAAGGGGGCACCGCCAGTTCTATACCGAGGTTGAGATAACCCAAATCCTAAACGCTAAATCCTAAATAAATTCTAAAGTCGAAGCCATAGGTTGTGAGCATGTTTGTGATTTGAGAAATTGGGATTTATGATTTGTTTAGAGATTAGAAATTAGGATTTAGGAATTATCTTCGGCCTTCAAAAGCCGAAGATATTGTTTCTTCGTCGGCGTACTCTATTTCTCCGCCCAAAGGCAATCCTCGTCCAAGGCGGGTAACGCGCTTTCCTTCAGGCAGCGCTTTTTTTAATAGCTTTTCCAAGTATAAAGCGATAGTTTCTCCTTCGGCTGTTGGGTTGATGGCGATAATAATTTCTTGAATGTTTTTTTGCTCCTTAATTCTTTCTTCAAGCTCTTTCGTTCTTAATTTCAAAAGGTCGCTTTTTTTAAGGGTGGATACTGTTTCTCCAAGAATAAAATAGAGCCCGTTGTATTTTTTAATTTTTTCAATAGACGCGAGATCCGACTCTTTTTCAACAACACACAGTAACGATTTATCCCTATTTGAATCTTTACAGATTACGCATAATTTTCCTTCTCCTTCAAAGCTATTAAAACAAGAGTGGCAAGTTTTTACCTTTTCTTTTAAATTAGAGATGGCCGAGATAATTTTTTCGGCTTCTTCTCCGGGTAGTTTTAACAAATAGAAAACAAAACGAGCGGCTGTCCTTGGTCCCACGGTAGGGAATTTTGCAAAAAGATCAATAAGTTTTTGTATTGTAGGGCTAAACATTAGCTGCTTCAGTTAATTTATTCAATGTCATAGCTTTTATCGAGGTTTTTGAAGCTTACAGTGCTTTCATCGAAGTATAATTCTACTTTGCCCACAGGCCCGTTTCTGTGTTTGGCTATAATTATATCGGCAATACCTTTTCTGGCGGTTTCTGGACGATAGCGATCTTCCCGATAAATAAGCAGTACCACGTCGCTGTCCTGTTCAATAGCGCCAGTTTCCCTAAGGTCCGATAGCCGCGGGATTTGAGGTGTCCGTTGCTCTACCGCCCTCGATAATTGAGACAATGCCAGAACCGGAATATTAAGCTCTCTTGCCAGTCCTTTTAAGGAGCGCGATATTTCAGTCATCTGCTGGACAATAGGAGCCATGGGGTTTCTTGGCTCCATCAATTGAAGATAATCAACAACGACGAGTCCCAATCCTTGATCGGCTTGGAGTCGTCTTGCCATCGCTCTCATTTGTAAAATATTGGGCGATGAACTGTCATCTATATAAATCGGAGCTTCCGACAGGACGCTCATTGCCTGTTGGATTCTTGTAAAATCATTATTCTCTCCTTCGCCCGATAATCTCCCGGTTCTCAAACGCCAGAGATCAACATTGGCCGTGCTGGCAATAAGACGGTCTACCACTTGATCTTTAGACATTTCAAGAGAGAATATTCCCACCGGTGTTTTTTCAACAATGGCAATGTGAGCGGCAAAATTTAAGGCCAAAGACGATTTTCCCATGCTTGGTCTGGAAGCCAAGACAACCAGGTCCGAGTTTTGCAGTCCAGCCAAGATATTGTCCAAATCCGAAAAACCGGTAGCCAATCCTCTCGGGACCCCCTGTCTTTTTGATAACTTGTCTATTCTTTCAAACGCTTCTTCCAGCGTTTCTTTGACCAGCGTGAAACTTTGAGTGAGGCCCTTTTGGGCTATAGCGAAAATTTTTCTTTCGGCTTGATCCATCAAAACGTCTGTGTCTTCCGATTCGTTGTATCCCATCGCTTCGATGTCGTGGCTGGCTTCTATCAAATCCCTCAAAACTCTTTTTCTCTGGACAATTTTGGCGTAGTTTAGAACGTGACTGGCGGTGGGAACAGAATTGACAAGTTCGGTTAAATAAGCGTTGCCGCCAACGTTTTCCAGAACATTCTTGTCTTTGAGACGGTTGGACACCGACAACAGATCAATCGGTTCTCCTTTTTCAAATAACTCAGCCGCCGCTTCGTAAATATCCTGGTGAGTTTTCTTGTAAAAATCGCGGATCTGCAAAAAATCCACCACTTTGACGATAGCGTTTTTGTCCAGCAAAAGAGAACCGAGCAGTGATGTTTCGGCTTCAATGTTTTGCGGAGGTAATTTATCTTGAAGTTCTTGGGGCATATCCACCAATAAGTACTAATATCACGCTAAT
>MHUC01000018.1:23942-25184 GCA_001823315.1 Candidatus Wildermuthbacteria bacterium RIFCSPHIGHO2_12_FULL_40_12 | reverse complement strand
TCGGGGACTACTCAAGCAATCTGGCTTTGGCGGTTTCTAAGATTGTTGGTAAGAATCCATTGGAAACGGCCGACTTGATTGTAAAATCAATTAACCATCAAGAATCGGCGGCGCTGTTCGACAAGGTCGAAGTTGCGCCCCCGGGCTTCATTAACCTTTTTGTTTCTCAAAAACTGATTTTTAACGGCTTGCAAAACGTTATTAAACAAAAGCGCGTTTTTGGTCACTCTTCTTGGCAAAAAAATAAAAAAATCATAGTTGAGTTTACCGACCCCAATCCTTTTAAAGAATTTCATATCGGACATTTATACACCAATACTGTCGGCGAGGCGATTGCCAAGCTTCAAGAAGCTACGGGAGCTAAGGTTAAAAGGGCCAATTATCAGGGTGATGTCGGCCTGCACGTGGCTAAAGCGGTTTGGGGGGTGCGGCAAAAAATGGCAATTGGGAACATAAATCTTGCTTCGCTTGAGCAGAAAGAGCTCAAAGAAAGGATAAAATTTTTAGGCGAATCATACGCCTATGGCGCGAAATCTTTCGAAGAGAACGAAGCGGCAAAACAAGAAATAATTACTTTAAATAAAAAGATTTTTGATCTGGATCCAGAAATTAAGGAAATTTACGAAAGAGGACGTCGCTGGAGCTTGGATTGTTTTGAAGAGGTGTATCGTCGGATTGGGGCTCGCTTTGACTATTATTATTTTGAAAGCAAAGTTGGCAAAACGGGTTTAAAATTAGTGAAAAATAATATAAAGAATGGGGTTTTCCAAGAAAGCCAGGGCGCTGTCATATTCCCCGGAGAAAAATACGGATTGCACAGCCGCGTTTTTATTAATTCTCAAGGATTGCCGACTTATGAGGCTAAAGAATTGGGGTTGGCCTTGGTGAAATATAAGGATTTTCGTTATAACGCGTCCATTATTATTACCAGCAACGAAATTATTGATTATTTCCAAGTTTTAATAGCCGCCTTGAAAAAAGTTTCTCCAGAGTTGGGAGAAAAAACGATCCATATTCCTCACGGAACGTTGCGGCTAAGCGAAGGGAAAATGTCGAGCCGTTCGGGCAATGTTGTTACCGCCGAATCATTTCTGAATCGCATTAAGGAGTTGGCGGGAAAATTGACCGAATCTTCCGATGAGTCGCGAGGCAGCAATCTGACTGAAATAATAACACTTGGAGCCGTTAAATACGCCTTGTTAAAGGCAAGCATAGGTCAAGACGTAATTTTTGACCAAGATA
>MHUC01000018.1:505-23929 GCA_001823315.1 Candidatus Wildermuthbacteria bacterium RIFCSPHIGHO2_12_FULL_40_12 | reverse complement strand
CAAAGGCGACAGCGGTCCCTATTTGCAATATGCCTGCGTTAGATGCAGGAGCGTTTTAAAAAAAAGCAAGAGCGGTGTGCGCGGCGTCAGAGCGCCTAAAAATTATAACAATCTTTCCAAAGAAGAAACTGAAATTTCGCGCCTTATCTTTGTTTTCCCGGATGTTGTCCGGGAAGCCGCTGAAAAGTTTGCCCCCAATTTAATCTGCGGCTTTGCTTTTGATTTGGCGCAAAGATATAATGCTTTTTACGACCGCTACCCCATTCTGAAAGCCGAAAACGAAGAAGTGAAAAGATTGAGATTGCTGTTGACCGCCGCCGTTGCGCAAACACTGGAAAACGCGCTTTTCCTTTTGGGAATAGAGGTACCAGAAAAAATGTGAAGCCCGCACCAAAACCATAAACTTTTTATCGTTAGAAAACGGTTTTTGATGCCCGGACAGCTTATCTATGAAGCTCAAAAATAAATATATTATATTGCGTCACGGACAAACAACTTATCAAATAAAAAAGAAAAAATTGGCTTATCCTTGGCCGGAGAAATCCCCGATTATTTTAACCGATAAAGGAATAAAACAGGTTGAGTTGTCCGCAAAAAAACTCAAAAAGGAAAAAATCGACCTTGTCTATTCTTCCGATGTCTATCGAACCAAGTATACCGCTGGCATAATTATGGAGAACTTAAAAGTGAAAGGCAGAGTTATTTTCGACAAAAGGTTAAGAGATGTTAACCTCGGCGTTTTTAGAGGAAAGCCTCGAGAGCAATTTTTCGATATCTTCCCTAAATTTTCTGAAAAATGGTTTTACGAAAAACCAAAAGGAGGTGAAAGCTGGACTGATTGCCAGGAAAGGGTGGCAAGTTTTCTCAAAGAGATAGACAAAAAACGCAAAAATAAAATAATTTTAATTGTAAGTCACGGTGATCCTTTGTGGCTGCTTGAGGGAGCGGTCAAGGGCTTAAGCAATAAGGACTTGGTGGCAAGGAAAAAGAAATCCTTTCTTAAAACAGGAAGTTTTAAGAAGTTAAATTATTGATTTTACATAATTAGAACATGCTTGATTTCCCAAAAACAGAATTAAAAATATTACGTTTCTGGAAAAAGAATAAAATTTTTGAGAAACTCCGCCGTAAAATCAAGGACAAAAAGCGCTGGTCGTTTTTGGACGGTCCCATAACCGCCAATAACCCAATGGGGGTTCATCATGCTTGGGGCAGAACGTATAAAGATTTGTTCCAGAGATATAAGGCGATGAGGGGTTTTGACCAAAGATTTCAGAACGGCTTTGATTGTCAGGGACTTTGGGTGGAAGTAGAGGTTGAAAAAGAGCTTGGTTTTAAAACCAAGAAAGATATTGAATCTTATGGCGTATCTAAGTTCATAGAGAAGTGCAAAGAGAGAGTGAAAAAATATTCCAAAATTCAAACCGAGCAATCTGTCAGGTTGGGCCAATGGATGGATTGGGAAAATTCTTACTACACAATGTCTGACGAGAATAATTACGCCATTTGGCATTTTCTTAAAAAGTGCCACGAAGACGGTATCTTGTATAAGGGTAGAGATAGCGTGCCCTGGTGTCCGAGATGCGGGACAGCGATTTCCCAGCACGAAATTTTGACAGAAGAATATAAGTTAATTATCCATGAGTCGGTATATTTTAAGCTCCCTATTATTGCAGGAGATTTAGCTGGGGCAAAACTTTTAGCTTGGACTACCACGCCGTGGACCATACCGGCCAATGTTGCCTTGGCGGTAAATCCCGATTTCAAGTACGGCGTTTTTGAAAAAGAAAACGAGAAACTTATTTTGCTTGAGTCCTTGGCGCCGAAAATCCTCGGCGGCGATTTCCGTCAGGTACAATCTTTTTCTGGCAAAGAATTAAAAGGACTAAAATACGAAGCTCCCTTTGATGGGCTGGAAAGAGTGGCACTGGCGAAGAAAGAGCATCCGGAAACCTTTCATTCCGTAGTGCTGGAGAAGAATTTGGTAACCGAACTTGAAGGCACGGGAGTTGTCCATATTGCTCCCGGCGCCGGGGAAGAGGATTTTAAGGTAGGGATGAGAGAAAAGCTGCCAGTTATTGATGTTATTGACGAAGCGGCGAATTATCTTGACTTAATGGATGGTTTTTCCGGTAAAAACGCCAAAGAAAATCCGGAAATCATTGTTGAGCGTCTAAAAAATTACGAACAAGGAAGATTCTTGTATAAGACAGAGGACTATGAACATAGATATCCGACCTGTTGGAGGTGTAAGAAAGAATTGGTGTGGAGGGTCGTTGATGAATGGTATATTGCGATGGATAAACCATCTAAACTAAAAAATAAAAACGAAAAACGAAAAGCGAGAAATCTAAGAGAAGAATTAGTAAGGGCGGCGAAAAAGATTAATTGGATTCCAAGTTTTGGCTTGGAAAGAGAGCTGGACTGGTTGAAAAACATGCACGACTGGCTAATTTCCAAAAAAAGGTATTGGGGATTGGCTCTGCCGATTTTTGAATGCGCTTGCGGTAATTTTGAAGTCGTCGGTTCAAAAGAAGAATTAAAAGAGCGGGCGGCAGAAGGTTGGGAATTATTTTCCGGCCATTCTCCCCATCGTCCTTGGATAGATAAGGTGAAAATAAGGTGTTTAAGGTGTGGCGAAAAGATTTCCAGAATTCCGGACGTTGGCAATCCCTGGCTGGACGCAGGCATTATTCCATTTTCAACCCTTATTGATCCGGCAACAAAAAAGTTAAGCTATACTGCCGATCAAAAGCATTGGCGAAGATGGTTTCCGATAGATTTTGTCACGGAGTCTTTTCCGGGCCAATTTAAAAACTGGTTTTATTCAATTCTTACCATGAGCGTGGTTTTAGAAAAGACAAGTCCCGTGAAAACAATTTTGGGTTTTGCTTCGGTGCGCGACGAAAAAGGAGAAGAAATGCACAAATCCAAGGGCAACGCTATTTGGCTTGACGACGCAGTTAGAGAAATAGGAGCGGATACTATGCGGTGGATGTATTTTAGAGCCAACCCTGCGCTTAATTTTAAATTCGGATATAAAACCGCCAAAGAAGCAAAAAGACAGTTGCTGACTTTATGGAACAGCTATATCTTTTTCAAAACCTACGTCGCGAAAAATGAAATTCCCAAAAAGGAACCAAAGTCATCGCCAAAAAATATCTTAGACAGGTGGATAGCGTCTCGGCTGAATAATTTAATATTCTCTATTGAAGCTAAATTAGACATTTACGATTCCGCCGGCGCCGCGGCCTTAATAGAAAATTTTTTCGTGAACGATCTTTCTTTATGG
The DNA here is from genome assembly GCA_001823315.1 of Candidatus Wildermuthbacteria bacterium RIFCSPHIGHO2_12_FULL_40_12. GTDB lineage: Bacteria > Patescibacteriota > Minisyncoccia > Minisyncoccales > 2-12-FULL-40-12 > 2-12-FULL-40-12. The sequence continues at coordinate 20,637 of MHUC01000018.1, read as the reverse complement.
TACATCAGGAGGTCGAGAAAAAGATTGCAGGAAAAAAATAATTCGCAAGGACGCAAGGAAATTATTAGTACGCTTTATTCCGTTCTTCTTAGTTTGACAAAGTTAATCGCCCCGGCCTTGCCTTTTTTCGCAGAAGAGATTTATTCCGGCCTAAAACAGAAAAATATGCCCCAGTCAATCCATTTGTGCGGTTGGCCAAAGGCAGAAAAAGGGAAAATAAACCGCAATCTTGAGATGAAAATGGAAACAGCAAGAGGGACGGTAGCGGCGGCTCTGGCTTTAAGGGCCGAGGCGAAAATTAAAGTCCGTCAGCCCTTGGGGCAATTGAAAATAAAAAACGCAAAATTAAAAACCGACAAAGAATTATTAAAACTTATCATGGAAGAGGTTAATGTTAAAGAGATTGTTTTTGACGGTAAAATCAAAAACGCAGTAGAGCTGGATACAACAATCACCAAGGAGCTGGGAGAAGAAGGCATGGTCAGAGATGTTATCAGGCAAATACAAGAAATGAGGAAAAAGTCAGGATTTAAACCGCGCCAGAAGATAGTTGTCTTTATCTTTGGGCCGAGCCGAGTTAACGAGGTTTTAATAAAAGACAAAAAATACATTGCAGCTGCGGTAAGGTTAAAGGATTTTATTCTAGAGAGAGACGATAAGGCAAAATTTATCATTGAGGACGAATTAGAGGTTGACGGCGGGAAAATTTGGCTAGCGATTAAAAAAATATAACCTTGATACATTATGTTTATTCATTACCGGACTGAAGGTTTTTTTCTGAAGAAAATGGCGCGAGGAGAGAGCGATCAGCTATTCACGATATATACCAAGGACTTTGGCAAGCTGGAGATTTTGGCAAAAGCCGTTAGGAAAATTAAGTCAAAATTAAGATCGGGCGCCGACCTTTTTTATTTTTCGGAGCTGGAGTTCATACAGGGGAAAAGATATAAAACCCTGACCGACGCTGTGTCAATGGAGCGTTTTCGTCAACAAAGGAAAGATTTACGAAAAACAGCGATTGCGCATAAGGTTTCTGAATTATGCTGTAAATTAGTTAAAGACGGAGAACAAGATAATGGTTTGTGGCAACTGCTTAAAAAAACTTTTGAACGGCTTAATAATGTCTTAAAAGATAAATCCACTTACTTATTAATTTATTATTATTTTTTGTGGAATTTGGTTTCTTTGTTGGGATATAAGCCGGAACTGCGCCACTGTTTTTTTTGCCATAAAAAAATTACGATAGGCAAATTCTATTTCAGCGCTTCCAATGGCGGGATAATGTGCCAAAATTGTTTTGAAGAAAATGCCCCAAAAGCAATCTCTATTAAAAAAGATTGCCGGATCGTGGAGGCCAATGTTATAAAAATTCTGCGCCTTATTTTGCAGCGCGAATGGAATACTCTTGCCAAGGTTAAAATCGGCGCGCTTCATCAAAAACAATTACAAGATATTTCGGAGTATTTTGTCGGTTCTTTGCCTTCTTATTCCAAGTAACACACGACTCGGTATCCATCTTTGAATTAAGGCGCAGAACTGTTAAGATGGAGCTATGAGAAAAAAACTCGCTTTTGTAATGGTGGTTTTGTCGCTGATTCTGCTTGCGGCGGCTTTTTGGTTTCTAAAAAGAAATGTTTATTCCAAGGAAGTGTTAAGAATAGAAATTTTAGGTCCCGCCGAAGCCGAGCTGGCTGGAGAAGTAGATTATATAGTCAAGTACAAAAACAATGGCAATATCCGGCTGGAAGAACCGCGGCTTGTTTTCGAGTTTCCCGAATACACGGAAATAATCAGTAACGGCGGGTCGGGAGAACGAAAAAATTCTTTAAGGCAAGAAAAAGAGCTTGACGACATTTATCCCGGAGAAGAAAAAACAGTCAGCTTTAAGGGAAGATTGCTGGGCAAAGAAAACGCAGCCAAAACTGCCAAGGCATGGTTGAGTTATCGCCCTAAAAATATCATCGCCCAATATGAATCAGCCACCACCTTTACCACTATAATCAAGAGCGTTCCTTTGACTTTTGAGTTTGATATTCCTTCCAAGGTGGAGCCCGGTAAAGAAAGTTTATTCCGCGTCAATTATTTTTCCAATCTTAATTATCCGCTTTCCGGTTTAAGAGTTAAGGTTGAGTATCCGTCTGGTTTTGAATTTGTCGAAAGCCTGCCACGAGCCCTTGGCGGCAACGAATGGGATATTCCTTTGCTGAATAAAACGGAAGGAGGCAGGATAGGTATTACCGGAAAATTGGGAGGCGAGATCGGTGAAACAAAAATTTTTCGGGCAAGTTTGGGTCTTTGGAAAGGGGAAAAATTTATCTTGCTTAAAGAAATAACGCGCGGCATTGAAATTGCTAGGCCCTCGATCTTTATTTCTATGAAGATTAATGATTTGCCAGAGTACATTGCCAACCCAGGAGATTATTTGCACTACGATATTTCTTTCAAAAATACCGGAGAAAAAGTTTTTGAAGATTTATTCCTTGTGGTGCAATTGGAAAAGGATATTTTTGATTTTGACACCGTCCAATCTGGGCTTGGCCAAGTCCAAAAAGAAGCCGGTTCCATAATTTGGGATCATAACACCATGCCCCAGTTAAAGTTTTTACCGGGAATGGAAGAAGGCAAGGTAGAATTTTATATAAAGCTAAAAGAAGAATTGCCTCAAAGCCCGCTTATTCGTACAAAAATTTCTTTAAGTTTTATCCGAGAAGAATTCATCAACAAAATCAATACCGAACTGGCTTTGTTGCAGAAAGGATACTTTAACCAAGGGCCCTTTAAAAATTCAGGGCCATTGCCCCCGCAGGTCGGACAACAAACCACTTATACTGTTTCCTGGCAGGTTAAAAACGCTTACAGCGACGTTAAGAACTTAAAAATCGTAGCGGTTCTGCCGCCTCAAGTCAGATTGACCGGAGAGTTTGCCCCGCCAGACGCGCGCTTAACATTTGACCAGCAGAGCCGGGAAATTATTTGGGAAATTGGAGATTTGCTTTCCAAAGAGGCGAGTCCCGAAGTTTTTTTTCAGATTGCTTTTATGCCCGATATCAGTCAAAAAGACGAGATTGTTGGTTTGGTTGTTTCGGCTCGGGCGATTGGCGAAGATGTCTGGACGGGTAAAACCGTAGAATCAGACGCTGTTTCGGTGAGCACCGATTTGCCAGACGATCCCTCGGTAAGCGAATCGCAGGGAGTAGTGCAATAAATATTTAGCTTGATCAAGGTGGCTCGCGCTTCACAGACGCCGCTTTTAATTATTTTAAGCATGAATAAAGAGAAAGGAGAAAATCTAGACAGGATGGAAAAAATCGTTGCTCTTTGCAAGAGGCGGGGATTTATTTTTCCGGGCTTTGAGATTTATGGCGGACTGGCTAATTCTTGGGATTTTGGTCCCTTGGGTGTTGAATTGAAAAACAACATCAAAAACCTTTGGTGGGAAAGATTTGTCCGCCAACGGGACGATGTGATTGGCTTGGATTCCGCCATTATCACCAATTCAAAAGTATGGGAGGCAAGCGGGCATTTAAAAGAATTCTCTGATCCGCTGGTGGAATGCAAAAAATGCCATGAGCGTTTTCGGATAGAAGACATTAAGGATCAGGGCGGTTGTCTTGAGTGCGGATCGGAACTGACGGTTGCTAAAATGTTTAACTTAATGTTCAAAACCAACCTTGGTCCGACAGAAGGCGATACCGTTTATCTGCGGCCGGAAACCGCCCAAGGAATGTTCGTTGACTTTAAAAACATCTTAGATTCGGCTGGCCGCCGTCCTTTGCCTTTCGGTATCGCTCAAATTGGCAAGGCCTTCCGCAACGAAATTACTCCCGGTAATTTTATTTTTCGTACCCGCGAATTTGAAATGATGGAAATAGAGTATTTTGTCAGGGAAAAAGATTGGGAAAATAGTTTTGAAGGTTGGAGAGTAGAAATGCGAGATTGGATGGAAGAAATTGGTATTGACGCTAAAAAAATTCACGAAACGGAAGTGCCAGAATCAGAGAGAGCTCACTACTCAAAAAAAACCATTGATTTTGAATATGATTTTCCTTTTGGCAAAAAAGAGCTCTACGGGCTGGCATATCGTGGAGATTTTGACCTCAAGAATCACGAAAAAGCGTCTGGAAAAAATTTGAAGTACCGAGATCCTGATACAGGTGAAGAGATATTGCCCTATGTCGTAGAGCCCACTTGGGGAGTGGAAAGAACGGTGTTGGCGTTACTGGATTCAAGTTATTACGAAGAGAAAGACAGAACTGTGCTGAAATTGAAGCCCTGTCTGGCTCCGTATAAAGCTGCTGTTTTTCCTTTATTGGCGAACAAGCCAAAATTGGTTGAGTTGGCGAGAAAGGTTTACGAAGATTTACAAAAGGAAATCTTTGCGGTCTGGGACGACAGAGGGAATATCGGTAAAAGGTATTATTCTCAAGACGAGATTGGCACGCCTTTTTGCGTCACTGTTGACTTTGACAGTTTGGAAAAGAAAGACGCCACCGTTAGGGATAGAGACACCGCCAAGCAAGAGAGGGTAAAAATCAAAGATTTATCAGTTTTTTTAAAAGAAAAATTACAGAATTAAATGTTCAAAAAAACAACATTAAATAATGGTCTAAGGATTGTGGTTACTCCCTTGCAAAATACGCGGGCGGTAACCGTTTTGGTGCTGATTGGCACCGGTTCCAAGTACGAAGTCAAAAGGATTAACGGCATTTCCCATTTGTTGGAGCATATGATATTCAAGGGCACTAAAAAAAGGCCCAACACCCTGGATATCGCCAAAGAATTGGATCGGGTGGGAGGAATTTATAACGCCTTTACCGGAAAGGAATTTATGGGTTTTTGGGTAAAGCTTGATGCCAAGCATTTTGATTTATCTTGCGATGTTGTGTCCGATATGATTTTCAACTCTCTTTTTCAGTCCAAAGAATTGGCGCGCGAGAAAAAAGTTATTTTTGAAGAAATCAATATGATTAAGGACAACCCCCAGGGGTACGTTTTAGATCTTTGGGAAGAATTATTGTACGGCGACCAGCCGGCCGGCTGGATGATTTCTGGCAGTAAGGAAACATTGGAAAAGGTTTCGAGGCGGGATGTTATTGATTACTTCAAATCTCACTTCGTCGCCGGAAATGTGGTGATTTCTATCGCTGGAAACTTAAGCGCCGAAAAAGCGTTAGAAACGGCAAAACGGTTTTTCGGCAAGTTTAAACGATTCCAAAAGCCGGCAAAAAGATCGGTGGTAGAAAAACAAACAACGCCGCAGGTTTTGGTTCACACCAAAAAAACCGATCAGGCGCACTTGTGCCTGGGCGTTCGGGCGTTTGATATGTTTGACAAAAGGCGCCACGCTTTGGATTTGATTGCGGGCATTCTTGGCGGCGTTATGAGTTCCCGGCTTTTTATTAAGATAAGAGAACAAAGGGGTTTGGCTTATTACGTGAGAACAATGCCCGAACATTATACCGATTCCGGGTATTTGGTGACTCACGCTGGCGTGGATACAAAAAAACTGCCCGAAGTGCTGGAAATTATTTTGCGAGAATACAAAGACATAAAAGACAAAAAAGTTTCCAAGGAGGAGCTGACCAAAATAAAAGATAACGCTAAGGGGCATCTTTATTTGGGGCTGGAAACCTCCGACGCCTGGGCGTCTTATAACGGCATCCAAGAGATTTTACGAGGCGAAATTTCAACTCCGGAGAAGGAGTGTCTTAAGATTGATAAAATTACCCAAGAAGATATTATGAAAGTAGCCGAAGAAATTTTCCAGTCGCGGCGGTTGAATCTTGCCGCCACGGGACCATTTAAAGACAAGAAACAATTCCAGTCAATTTTAAAGAAATTTGAATTATGAACCCCGTAAGAAGTTCTAATCATAAAATTTTTGACCAAAAATTTTATGATGACTACAAAGCGGGACTAAAAATAAGATAAAAAGTTTGTTCGAAATTAGCCATAACACGGCTAAATAAGGCAAACTTCTAACGGGGTGAACGGCGAAAGATCATTAGATATTTCTTGGGGGACTCTTCTTAAAATAGCGGCTTTGGTGGTGGCTTTTTATATCTTGTATCAAATTAAAGACATTTTGGTTTGGTTTGTTTTTGCTTTGATTATTTCCATTTTGATTAATCCCGCCATTGAATTTTTAAAGAAATTCAAAGTGCCTCATTCTTTGGCCGTGTTTCTGGTTTATGTCGGGTTTTTTGGCATTTTATTCTTGCTCATCTACCTGACCGCGCCTATGTTTGTTTCCGAAATTCAGCAGTTTTCCCAAGTTCTGCCTCAATACTTTGAGCAAGCGTCGCCCACCTTGAAGAAACTGGGAGTTCGCGCGCTCGAAGACATAGAGAGTTTTATCGGTTTACTGGGAAAGACATTAGAGAAAATCACGGCCAACATCCTGAATATATTATTCGTGGTTTTCGGCGGCATTTTTGCCTCCATTTTTATCCTGACGGTCGCGATTTTCATCTCTTTAGAAGAAAAATGGATAGAAAAATCGGTGGTTGTTTTATTCCCGCAGCAATACGAAGATTACGTTTTAACTGTTTTCAGGAAGTGCCAGAAAAAAGTGAATAATTGGTTTACCACCAGAATTATATCGTCCGTTTTCGTTGGTCTTGCCACCTATATATCTTTGCTGATTTTTAGGGCTTCCTATCCTTTTTCCTTCGGTTTAATGGCGGGCTTGCTCAATTTCGTTCCCGTTATTGGCCCGGTAATAACCGGCATTATGCTGTTCATTGTTATTGCGCTCGACGATTTGTTCAAAGCGCTTTTTGTTATCGCTGTTTTCACTATCATTCAGCAGATTGAAGGCGGTTTCTTGATGCCCATTCTTTCCAAAAGATTCATAGGTTTGTCTCCGGTCTTGGTGCTGGTGGCGTTGGCTATCGGCGGAGTTTTGTGGGGTTTTTTGGGCGCGGTTTTGGCGGTTCCCTTAGCCGGCATCGTTGTTGAGTTCACGAAAGATTTTTTGAAGAAAAAGAGAGAAGAAGAGGCCTTATTATGAGTTCTTTTTATGTGGTTTCTACTCCTATCGGCAACTTGGAAGATTTAAGTTTTCGCGCCCTCCGAATTTTAAAGGAGGTTGATTTAATTTTGTGCGAAGACACAAGGGTTACCAAGAAACTGCTAAGCAGATACGGTATAAACACAGAAACTCTTAGCTATCATCAACATTCAAATTTGCAAAAAGTAGAATATATTATCGATCTTTTGCGGCAAGGCAAAAGCTTGGCTTTGGTTTCTGATGCCGGCGCTCCGGGCATTTCCGATCCCGGAGGAAAAATCGTGGCCGAAATCATCAGAACCGAAGCGGCGAGCGTTATAACGATTCCCGGTCCCAGCGCCTTAATTGCAGCAGCCAGCATTGCTGGTTTATCAATGGATAAGTTTCTATTTTTAGGATTTCCACCAACTAAAAGAAAAAGGAAAAAGTTTTTTCAAGAAGTTATAGATTCTAAATATCCCGTTATCTTTTACGAATCCTCACATAGAATCCTAAAAACTCTGCAGGAATTAAAAGAAATTGATACGGGCGTAGGCATGGTAGTTTGTCGTGAACTAACTAAGCAATTTGAATCGGTTTATCGTGGCAAAATCGGAGAGGTTTTGGATCAATTGACCAAAGGCGAAATTAGAGGGGAATTTGTGGTAATAGCAGATAGCAAGTAGCAAATAGCAAGAAGCGCGCAGGATTTCATAATTTACAAAAATGCCTAAAAAGTTTTACATTACAACTTCAATTGCCTATACCAATGCGCTACCGCATTTGGGTTTTGCATTGGAATTAATTCAGGCCGATGTTGTCGCGCGCTATAACCGTATTTTGGGCAAAAAAGTATTTTTCCTAACTGGCACAGATGAGCATGGCGCAAAAGTTGCCAAAGCCGCGGCTAAAGAAGGAAAAAGCCCGAAAGAATTCGTTGACGCAATATCAGACAAATTCAAAGGACTAAAACCTCTTTTAAATATATCCAATGATGACTTTATTAGAACTACCGACCAGAAAAGGCATTGGCCTGCGGTTAAGAAGGTTTGGTTAAAACTTCAAAAAAATGGAGATATTTACAAAAAAAAATACCAAGGGCTTTATTGTTCAGGGTGTGAGGCCTTTATTACCCAAAAAGATCTAAGGGATGGAAAATGTATTTTGCATCAAAAAGAGCCCGAAAAAGTAGAGGAAGAAAATTATTTTTTCCGACTTTCTAAGCACACAAAGGAAATAAAGGATTTAATTACAAAAAATAAGCTTAAGATTATCCCAGAGTCAAAAAAGAATGAAATGTTAACCTTTCTGAAAGAAGGACTGGAAGATATTAGTTTTTCCCGCCCCAGAAAGGATTTAAAATGGGGCATTCTAGTACCAGGCGATGATTCTCACACTATTTATGTTTGGGCAGACGCCCTAACCAATTATATTTCCGCTGTTGGTTATGGAACGGCAAAATTCAAGCAGTGGTGGCCAACCGATATTCATTTTGTAGGTAAAGACATTTTAAAATTTCACTCTCTTATATGGCCCGGGATATTATTGTCTTTGAAATTGCCGTTGCCAAAAATAATTTTTGTTCATGGATTTATAAATGTTGATGGGCAAAAAATGTCAAAAAGTTTGGGAAATGTTATTGATCCATTCGAATTGGTCAAAAAGTACGGGGTTGATCCTGTGAGATATTTCCTTTTGCGAGAGCTTCCGCCGACCGAAGACGGCGATTTTACATATGAAAAATTTGAAGCAAGATATAATGCCGACCTATCTAAGGGGTTGGGGAATCTTGTCGCTCGGGTGGTTACGCTCGCGAACAAACTCAAAACTCAAAGCTCAAAACTCAAAATTACAACTCAAAACCCAAAACTTAAAAAAGAAATTAAAATAACTCAAGAAGCCTATAAAAAAGCGCTAAGTGGATTTAAATTTAACGAAGCCCTAATGGCTGTTTGGGACTTAATCAGTTTTTGCGACCGCTATATTGACAAAGAGCATCCGTGGGAAGAATCAAGCAAGCAAAAAGAGGTTATTGGTAATTTGCTATTTGCAATTAGCGAGATAGCCCGGTTATTGTTGCCTTTTTTACCCGAAACCGCAGAAAAAATATTTAAGCAGTTAAAGACAAGAAAAAATGTTCCATTATTCCCGAGAATTGGTCTTATGCCAGCTTTGTCTGCGACCGTTACCACTGGGCTTGACAAGAACTAAACAATTTGCTATACTATATATTATAGTTCTTTGAAATAAGGTTCAAGAAAATGAGACGATCTTTTTGGACGCTAAATCGTTAGTTTTTGAAAAGTTCGTCTCATTATAAAATCAAATAAGGAGGTGCGTGATGAAAGAGTCACGTACTAATACTGACTGGGTCTCGGATGCCCCGACGCCTGCTCAGCTCAAGGAATTCTTCGCTCAAATGGAGCGAGGAAAAATCACCAAGGAGCGCCTTCAAGCGTTCCTGCGAGGAGGCGTGGAAATCTCGGATATGCTCCGCGACTGGGAAAAGTTTTACCTTGAAACCTTTGGGATTAAGGTGGATCTTTCCGGGTTGAATGTCCCGCCTCATAAGAAGGGATTTGATCGTCTCATCGTAGTAATTCTAGGGATAACTCCCCAGAAAATCTACGACAAGTGCAAGGATCTTTTTCCCTGTTGGAAATGGACGGATAAGTCGCTTGACGAAATCGTCACTTCCGACAGAACGGCCAAAGACGGCACTTATGCTGTCTGGTTCAAAGATGTAGTCGAGGCAGACGAGAAGTTGAAAAACCTCTCCGCCAATGACCTGAAGAAGAAAGAGATTTCCGGAATCACCCTGGAAGAACGGCTCCTTTACGAGTTGAAATTATTCCAGGAGACCGAGGAGCATCTAGACATCTCGAGCTGGACGCTCTGTGCGGGTTCTCGCTGTGACGATGGCTATGCGCCGGACGTGTACTGGAACTGCGGTAAGCTCAAGGTCAACTGGTACCACTCTGGCCATCGTTACGCTCACTTGCGGTCCCGCCAGGCAGTTTCGTAAACTCGTAACTTAATCCTTGAATCCTTATGGTTCGACTTTTGTCGAACCCTGTTTTTTTGATAAAATAAAAACTGGCTAATACAATCGGTCCATTATTCTATAAAAAATAATGGATAGCGATTTGCCAAATAAAGAATAGAAACTGCTTGTCTGGTTTTGGTGAGGGTATTTTAATTTGTTAAAATTGCCTCATAAAAAAATTCCCCGTAAGACAGGGTCAACGCAGATAGTTTTAAAGAAGATTATCGGTGACACTGATGAAATCAGGCGAATAAGCGGGTTCTCGCTATGACGATGGCTATGCGCCGAACGTGAACTGGAACAACGGTAAGCTCAAGGTCAACTGGTACAACTCTGACAATCGTAACGAAAACTTGCGGTCCCGCGAGGAAGTTTCTAGATTAGAAGAAGTTCTGTAGAAAAAACAGAACTTCTTTTATATAATTATTTTAGATATTTTATCCAGCCGTTTGTCATTTTAGAAATTTCCTGCAAGTCTGATTCTAAATTTAGGTATTTTTTTCTTTCAATAACGTTTAGTTCATAAGTGATTCTGATTAATCTTTTTAGGGTCTCAATTTTTATTCTCGCGGAAGTTAAAATCGGAAATTTATTTATTTTTATTTCAAGAGAAGCAGCTATAATTAAATTAATTATTTCCAGACAAATATTTTCTATTTTTGCAAAAATTCCAAAACGGTCTCTTTTGGGGATTTTTTGGGAGATGAAATAAATCTTTTTGTAAAAATCGCAAAAAACATGAATCAGAGGAGCTTCAAACCCTTCGGGGGGGGGCGTAGAAAGAAAATTTTTCATAATATTTTTGAGGAGATTATTTCGTTAGAAAATTTATTTTCGGCTTGGGACGAATTCAAAAAAGGAAAAAGAAAGAAGTTGGACGTCCAGAGATTTGAATGTAATTTAGAGGATAATATATTTCAGCTTCACGAAGAATTAGAAAGCAAAGACTATAAACACTCTGATTATACCTCTTTTTATGTTCAAGACCCAAAATTAAGGCACATTCATAAGGCCTGTGTAAGAGACAGGGTTTTGCACCATGCCATATTCAAAATCTTATATCCTATTTTTGACCAATCTTTTATCTTCGATTCTTATTCCTGCCGAATTAAAAAAGGGACTCATATGGCCGTAAACCGACTTTGCCAATTCGCGAGAAAGGTTGGTGAAAACAATACCAAGAATTGTTATATTTTAAAACTCGACATTAAAAGATTTTTTGACTCGATAGATCATAATATTTTAATTTCTTTGATCGAAAAGAAGATTAAAGACGAAAATGCTATTTGGTTGATAGAAATGATCATAAAGAGTTTTTCGGTTTTGCCGAATAAAGGCCTGCCTCTTGGAAATATCACCAGCCAGCTTTTCGCTAATATCTATTTAAATGAACTAGACCGGTTTATTAAGCACGAATTAAAAGAAAAATACTATATTCGCTACTGCGACGACTTTATTATTTTAAAAAGCGATAAGGGTTATTTAGAGGAGTTTATTGCTAGCGTAGGTTTTTTCTTGGGAGAGAAATTGAAATTATCTCTGCATCCAGATAAGATAGGGATTAGGAAGTATCATCAGGGGATAGATTTTTTAGGATATGTTAGCTTCCCAAAGCACAGAATTTTAAGAACGAAAACAAGAAAAAGAATGATTCGGAAAATAGAACGAAAAAATAAAGAATTACGGCAGGGGATGATACCTAAAGAATTTTTTAGTCAAACACTCCAGTCGTATTTAGGAATGTTAAAACACTGTAATTCTTTTGGTATTAGAAGTAAGATATTGAAGATATCAAATTATGCTAATTGATACTCACGCGCATTTGAATTTTTCGGCGTATAAGGATGACATAGACGAGGTCATAAAAAGAACTCTGGATAACAATATCTGGGTTATAAATGTTGGTTCTCAAAGCACAACAAGCAAGAGAGCGGTGGAGATGGCGGAAAAATACGGTCAGGGAGTTTTCGCCGCAGTTGGTCTGCACCCCATGCATTTGGAAGAAAGAAAAGTAGATATTTCAGAGGTAGATCCTCAAAACGTTTTTAAAACCCGCGCCGAAGAATTTGATTATGGCTATTACAAAGAATTGGCTCAAAATCCCAAGGTAGTTGCTATTGGTGAGATCGGGCTTGATTATTACTACAAACCCAAAACCAAGATCAAATTAGAGGTTTTTAAGAAAAAGCAAAAAGACACTTTTTTACAGCAGTTGAAGTTGGCAAAGGAATTAAATTTGCCAGTTATTTTTCATAGCCGGGTAGCGCATAAGGATTTAATTGGTCTTTTAAAGGACAACCCGGCGGTCCGACCAGATAAAGCCGTAGCTCATGGTTTTGTCGGTAATTTAGCGGAACTTAAAGAATATTTAAGTTTTGGTTATTACATTGGTGTCAACGGAATCATTTTCAAAAAGATTGAAGGAATTGATTTTGAAGAAAATATAAAATATCTTCCATTGGATAGGATCGTGGTAGAAACGGATGCCCCATATTTGTCGCCTCCACGGGCCGGCGAAAGAAACGAACCATTGTTTATAAAATACGTAGTTGAGGAAATTGCCAGAATCAAAGGAGTAAGTCGCGAAGAGATTGAAGAAAAGACCACGCAGAACGCTATGGAATTGTTCAGTATTTAGTAATTTGATTTATGTAATTTTCAAACGCAGCCGTGTTGACTTTTGCTGTTTTTGAGTATAATAAGATATTGCACTCTAATATTTTAATCTTTGCGTAAACCACTTTCAAGGAGGTCGAATATGGCTGAAGTTGCCATCGCAAAAGAACAAAAAGGAAGTTCAACTTCCTATCGGATGGATACCGTGGCGTTAAATATTATCGCCGCTAACGTGGACGGGGTTTCTAATCGGGATTTTAAGCCCTGGGAAATAATCTCTGATCCAAACCCAAAAAACAACGAAGGAATCGTAATGGTTATCCTCCGCGACGATAAGGGCAGAGAAAGGGCGCGATGCAATGTGCCCAAAAAACACCTTGCCAAGATTCGCTCCGATCGATAAGATGCAAGGGTTTAAATCCTGCCGAACAAGGCGGGATTTTTGTATTTTTAAATAGACAATAACCTCAAAAAGGGTTAAAATTTAGAATTGAATCGTGAATTACAATCCTCAAGGAATAGAATTTAAATGGCAGGAGGCCTGGGACAAAAACCAGGTTTTTAAAGCTGAAGACCTTTCAAAGAAGCCAAAATTTTATCTCTTATTTGAATTCCCTTATGCTTCCGGCGCCGGTTTGCATGTGGGGCACTGCCGGAGTTTTATTGCTTTAGACGTAGTCGCCAGAAAGAAAAGAATGGAAGGTTTTAACGTCCTGTTTCCGATTGGCTGGGATTCTTTTGGCTTGCCAACAGAAAACTATGCCATTAAGACAGGTATCCATCCGGCAGCAGCTACGCAACAGAACACGGAAAATTTCAAAAAGCAACTTAAGTTTCTGGGATTTTCCTTTGATTGGTCTCGAGAAATCAATACTTCGGACCCCGTTTATTATAAATGGACCCAATGGATTTTTGTCCAGCTTTTTAAGAAAGGATTAGCATATAAGGCAAAAATACCTATCAATTGGTGTCCTTCTTGTAAAATCGGATTAGCGAACGAAGAGGTAATAGCGGGTAATTGTGAAAGGTGCGGAACTAAGGTTGTTCAAAAAGAAAGAGAGCAGTGGATGTTAAAAATCACAAAATATGCCGACAGATTATTAGAAGATTTGGAGAAGGTTGACTACCCGGAAAGAGTGAAATTGGCGCAGAAAGAGTGGATAGGCAAAAGCGAGGGATGGGTAATAAAATTTAAAATTAAAAACGCAAAAGGAAAAACAGATAACGAAGTAGAGATATTCACAACTCGCATAGATACTCTTTTTGGAGTGACTTTTTTGGTTTTGGCGCCAGAGCACTCTGCAATAGAAAAACTCAAAACTCAAATCTCAAACATCAAAGCCGTTGAGCAGTACATTGGCAGCGCGCAGATGAAGGCGGCGAAAAATAACCAAGGAAAGGACGCAAGAAGCGGCATTGAATTAAGAGGAGTAACGGCGATTAATCCGGCAAATAATCGCGAGATTCCCGTATTTCTGGCAGATTATGTTTCCAGTCAATACGGTACAGGAGCGATTATGGGGGTGCCTTGCCATGACCAGCGCGACTTTGATTTTGCCAAACAAAAAAACCTTCCATTCGTAGAGGTAATAGAGCCGTACCAAGCGCACAAAACCCTGCCTCAAAAAGCTCCATGGATTGTTTCCGGCGGCCAGTTTGAATCGGCTTACGAGGGCGAAGGATTTTTAATAAATTCAGAAAGGTTTGACGGTCTGCCTTCTTTTGCCGCGAGAGTAAGAATTGGCGAGTGGCTACAGAAAAAGATAGGCAAAATTGCCGAGAAAGCGACGTATTATAAGTTAAGAGATTGGATTTTTTCTCGCCAGCGATATTGGGGAGAACCAATTCCAATGGTTTATTGTAAAAATTGTAACTGGGTTCCGTTAAAAGAATCCGATTTGCCATTGGAGTTGCCCGACATAAAAGAATATAAACCTACCGACGAAGGCGATTCGCCTTTGGCGAAAATCAAAGGGTGGGTAAATGCGATCTGTCCTAAGTGCGGTGCGGTTGCGCGTAGGGAGACCGATGTAATGCCAAATTGGGCAGGGTCAAATTGGTACTACTTAGCTTTCGCGTTCTGGCATAAGCTCGGAACTCAAAACTCAAAACGCAAAACGCAAAAAGAAAACATTTTTGAGCAGTACGAAAAAGAAATTGCATATTGGTTGCCTGTTGATTGGTATAACGGAGGAATGGAACACGCCACCTTGCATTTATTGTATTCAAGGTTTATTTATAAATTCCTGTGGGACATTGAAGCTGTGCCAAAGTTATTGGGGCCTGAACCCTATAAAAAAAGAACTTCTCACGGTATTATTCTTGGCGAGGGAAGCGTTAAGATGTCAAAATCTAAGGGAAACGTCATTGATCCTCTCGAGATAGCCAAAGAGTTTGGAGTAGATACGTTAAGGATATATCAAATGTTCATGGGTCCTTATGAGCAGATGATTCCTTGGGACACAAAGAGCGTAAAAGGAGCGAGAAGGTTTTTGGAAAAGATTTGGAACGTTGCAGAAAAGAACATTGAACACCTAAAAGATAAAACCGCCCTAAGTATTGAAAAAGCGCTCCATAGAACCATTAAAAAAATAACAGAAGATATTGATAATTTAAAATTTAACACAGCCATTAGTTCTTTGATGGAATTTTGTAATTCCTGGAAAGATAGCGGTAGTTATTTAAATAAGAAGGATTTCGGTGTTTTTTTAAAGATTCTTTCGCCTTTTGCTCCGCACATATCCGAGGCGCTTTGGGAGAAAGCAGGATTTGAGGGTTTGTGCGCTGTTCAGCTTTGGCCAAAATATAATAAAGTTTTGGCCCAACCAGAAAGCACAATGCTTATTTTGCAGGTAAATGGTAAAATGCGAGATAAATTGGAGACCGTCGGAGATATTTCCGAAGAGGAGTTGAAAGAGATGGCTTTGGCGAGAGAGAAAATTTCAAAATGGGTTAGAGGCCAAACAGTTAGAAGAGTTGTTTTCGTGCCGGGAAAATTAATAAATATAGTTGTTTGATTATGGATACAAAGATTAAAGCGGTTGTGTTGGCTGCGGGCAAGGGTATGAGGTTCAGGCCCCTAACCAATAATCGGCCCAAACCATTACTCAAGACCTTAGACAGAGCCATATTGGACCATAATCTTAATCAGCTGAACGGTTTGGTTGACGAGATAGTTTTGGTCATCGGCTATTTGGGGGAAACAATAAAAAATACGTTTGGTTCAAGTTATAAAGGAATCAAAATTCATTACATAGAGCAAAATTCTCCAATGGGTACGGGCGACGCCGCAAGGATGGCGTTGCCCCGCATAAAAGATAAATTTCTTTTGCTTAACGGAGACGATCTCTACGATAAAAACGACATTAAAAAAGTTTTGGCGCAATTCCCTTCTGTCTTGTTGGCGGAAACAAAAAATCACTCTAACTTTGGCGTCATAGATCTAAATAACGATTTGGTTAGGGGCATAGTGGAAAAGCCCAAAAAATCAGCAAGTCAATTAGTCAACGCCGGCCTTTATTTTCTACCCAAAAAAGTTTTTGATTATAAAATCAAACTATCTCCGCGAGGTGAATACGAATTTACAGATTACATAAACAAGTTTGTTGAGAAAGAAAAATTATATTGGGTTAAAGCTGGACGCTGGTGCCCGCTTTCTTATCCGTGGAATTTGTTTGACGCTAATGAGTTTTTGCTCGCTGAAGGAAAAAAGGCCTTAGAGGGACGCATTGAGCAAAATTGTCGTCTTGGGGGTAAAATTATCGTTCAGAAAGGAGCTGTTGTGAAGGCGGGCAGTTATTTTGAAGGGCCAATATATATCGGCAGAAACGCCATCGTTGGACCTAATTGTTATTTAAAAGGCCCTCTTAGTATTGGCGCTAATGCTGTCGTCGGTCACGGCGCAGTTATTGAACGTTCAATCATTGGCGATCGCTCCCAGGTTGCCAGATTATCGTACGTTGCCGACTCTGTTATTGGTTCGGACTGCGATTTGGCGGCGGGCACAACAATCGCTAACTATAGGTTTGACGGCGCAACGATTAAGGTTGCAACGAACGGTAAGGTTGTTGACACCAAGCTTACCAGATTCGGATGCATTATGGGTGACGACGCGAAAACGGGCGTAAATAGTTCCATAATGCCAGGGGTTATTATTGGCAACGGTGCTGTCATTGGTCCTCATTCTATAGCCATGGAAAATGTCCCCGACAAAGCTGTGTTATTCAGCAAGACCGAGAGCGTTATTAAAAAAAAGATTAATGACGCAAGAAAAGGATAATCTAAAATTTGTTCTTGGAAAGCTTTCCAAAATTGCAGAGCCGGCAATTAAAGATATCCTTTTGGATTCTGTGGATAAAAAATTTCATTCCTTGGTTCTTTATCCCGTTTTGGCCGGCGGTAAAAGATTAAGGCCGGTTTTGACTTTAATTTCCTGCCGGCTTTTAGGCGGAAAATTAAAGAACGCATTGTATCCAGCCGCCGGCATTGAGATTTTGCACAATTATACGCTGATAGTTGATGATCTTATAGACAGGAGCGTTTTAAGAAGAGGGAAGGCGTCTTTGTGGGCGAAATTCGGCAAGTCCCCCGCCGAATGCGTCAGCGTTTATTACGCCGCCGCTATTTTCCAAGCGGCGCAAAGATCGAATAATCACCAAAAGATAAGCAAGATTTTTTCCAGAACCATCAAAACAATTGTGAACGGTGAAATGTACGATTTACTGTTTGAGAGAGGCGGCAGAGAAGATGACGCGTATCTGTTGAAGAATCGCTATAAATCTGTGTCTTTGCGAGATTATTTTGATATGGTTGGTAAAAAAACATCCGCGTTGTTAGGTGTTGCCTGCGAGATAGGGGGAATCTGCGCCGGAGCCAAAACTGCGCAGATTAAAGCTCTCAAGGATTTTGGTTTTAATCTTGGCATCGCCTTTCAGATTAAGGACGATATTTTAGACATTTTCGGCGAAGAAAAAGTGTTTGGCAAGGAAATCGGCAAGGACATTAAAGAAAGAAAAGCCGGCAACATCGTTATTCTGCTGGCGTTAAAATCGCTGAAACAAAAAGACAGAGCCGCCCTTTTGAAAATCTTATCTAAAAGAAAAATTAATCAGAGCGATGTTCGCAAAGCCGTCGCCTTGATAAAAAGCACGAATAGCCGCCAAAAAGCGAAAGAGCTTGCCGCAAGGTTTCTTAAAATGTCCAAAGAAGCTTTGCGGAAACTGCCCCAGAATAAATGGAACGGCGTTTTAAGCGATTTGACCGATTTCATTTTTACGAGGGAGAAATAATTTTCGAGATTATAATGAAAAACCAATCAGAAGAGGCCAAGGATTTTATTAACTTAGGAATTGTTTTGAACAACAAAGGAGAGGTTTTAATGATAAAAAGAGTCAAGCCCGAAACCGGCAGAGACGGCTCTGTTTTGTCCTGGGCTTTTCCGGCCGGCAAGCAGCGTTATCAAGAGACAAGAGGAGAATGCGTGAAACGCGAGATTTTAGCCGAGACCGGTTACGACATTGAATCAATAAGACAAATTGATTTAGCGCTCCATTCTCAATTTCCGATAATGATTGTTTATCATCTGTGCAAATTAAATACTCCAGAGCCAATTGCCAAGCCCCAAGAGGCGCACGAAGTCGCCGAAATTAAATGGGTTAAGCCAAGCGAGATAAAAAACCTAATTACCACCCGGCTAAACCCTAAAGTGGCAAAAGAACTCAAAATAGAAATTTAATTAACGGTCAGCCGTTTTTTTTCGTTGCCCATTGACAATGCTTTCTGGATTGTACAAGCTGAAATCAGCAAGCAGAGGGTTTTGCTCTTTGCATTACAACTGAATATATTGAAAAGGAGGTCGCCAGATGCGACAGACAATTTATTTTTTAGTTCTCGCTGTTTTCCTGTTAACCGTAACAATTTCGTGCTCTGGCGGAAGCGGGGAGACAAGCAATCCCGTGACACCGCCAGAACCCGATGAGGCCTTAAACGGCGCGTCAACGGATAGTAGTCATTACCTACTGTCTTTCCAGTTCGTCCGGATAGATCCGGAAACAAACGATTTCGAGGTGACTTCAGGTCGTCAGGTGTCGGTTCACTTCAACGCTCTCAAGTTTCTCGAGCAGAATCCTTGCGCGGACTGCGTAAAGATCCTTAAAATTAAGGATTCTGGTTTTGGCACTAAGTTGGTTGATATTGAAATTACGCATCCTTTTGCGTCGCCGTCGCTTACGGTTTTTGACGTGAGGGGGATCGTAATATTCCGGGGGAGCGGAGTTTTTCCGTCATTAGGACTTAATCTTTCAGACAGTTCGCTCTATGATAGTCAACTGGTTGGAGCCGACGGGTTTACCTCGCTTTACTGTCCCGGAACCGAACTCTTAGATCCGACAGGCCTTCAAAGCTATGTCAAAGGTAAGTTTGCGACTAACCAACCGCCTAACGCCAAAGTCAACGGTTACAAGCGTTTCATGACCAACGGCCCGGCCAATACGCGCAGCGCGTTTTACGCCGGAGACAAGATTGTTAAGACGTACGAGATGATCTTACAGGGTTCGCCATTTGTGTTTGGTTACGCGGTTGATATGTCGTGGGCAAAACCCACAAAAGAGCCGGTTACCGATCCGATGACAGATTTTCCGCCCGAAGCCAATTGTCCGGAGCCGTGGCGAATTATTGCGTACGGTAATGGCTATGGGCTTACTGACGAAGGTGGCGAAACCACTCTGATTATCGACGTTTTTGATTATCAGGGTAAAGATAGTCATTTCGCGCCAATTATTGAGTGTCCTGATCTGTTTGACGGAACGTTGACTATGTCGTTCGTGTATGAGGGAGATACTTTTACGCAATACGAAACTCTTGTTCAAAACGAGAAGCTGGCGTCAGATGGGAGCTACAAATGTCTTATCAGGGTGGAAGACAAGGCGAATAAAACTGCGCCCGCTTGGCTGGATTTAAGCGCCTATTTGGTGCATACGTTCAACGTGACTCACGTTTCGGAGCCAGGCGATCCAAATCTGATTTTTGAGACAGAATATATCGCCAATAGCGTCTCTACTTCATCGGACGGTAGTCGTATTGCCGTCGGGAGTGTCTGGGAAGTGTATTTCCTGAACGGAAATGGCGAGCTCTTGTGGGGTTATCCAACTGATTCTTCTATTGTCGACGTAACAATAATGTCTGACGCGGCCAGAATTACAGCCGCTAGTTCGGACACTTGGGACGGGAAAGTATATGTCCTTACCAAAGACGGAGAACTTTTAGGGTCATACGGGCAACCTACTTCGTCGGTCGCCTACAGTCCCGACACAAAAAGTGAGGGAATGTACTTTGTTCAGACCTACAACTATCACTGGCTGGGACTGTTCGACGCGGTTGCTCTTTGGGATGAAAATGCAGGGAGTTGGTTGTGGTATGCAGGCATTGGCAGGGTTGGTACCGGAGCCGCCGCCGTGTCTCAAAACGGCGACTATGTTGCGG
>MHUC01000018.1:0-477 GCA_001823315.1 Candidatus Wildermuthbacteria bacterium RIFCSPHIGHO2_12_FULL_40_12 | reverse complement strand
CATATAAGATTGATACGACATCGGTCGGAAGCAGATACTCTATCGCAATGTCTTCGGACGGGAAATATGTCGTGGTTGGAAATGAAGACAACAGCAATCTTTATTTATTTGACCGCGATAAATCTGATGGACCTCTTTGGTCTTATCCGACAGGGCGCATTACGGGTGTTTCGATTTCCGGCGATGGCAACCTTATTGTGGCGTCAATCGCCAATAAAGTGTACCTTTTCGATAGGGACAAAAATCTTCAATGGACGTCATCAATCGACAACCTTGAAGACGTGGCAATTTCCGCAGACGGAAATAAAATTATCGCAGTGGCAAGCAACAAGGTGTATTCTCTGTTGGTGGATGCGCCGGAAGAAAAGTTCCATTTCCCGGTTGGCTATCCTGATGCCGAATGGTACGAACACGAATCTCCTAATGGTCAAGGATGGATTACTTATAATCCAGAGCCGCCTTGCTATGGTTATCATC
>MHUC01000017.1:4277-6333 GCA_001823315.1 Candidatus Wildermuthbacteria bacterium RIFCSPHIGHO2_12_FULL_40_12 | reverse complement strand
TCTCCGCTCTTTTTAATAAATCCTTTGGGTTTTTATTTTGGTCGTTTTGCGCCATGATTCTAAATTATTATTTTTCGGGAGACAAATTGATTCTGCCTTGATTGTCGATGGCAATAACTTTAACTGGTATTACGTCTCCGACCTTGACCAGTTCTTCTATCCTTTTATTGCGCTGGTTGGTTAGGTAAGAAATATGTATCATTCCTTCTTGATTTGGCAGGATTTCGACAAAGGCGCCAAAATCCAGAAGCCGTTTTACTTTTCCCTCAAATGTTTCTCCGACTTTGATTTCTCGGGTGATTCCTTTGATAATCTCAAGCGCTTTTTGAGCCGCCTCTTCCTTTTCTGCGGTGATGAAGATGGAGCCGGATTGGTCAATATCTATCATCGCCCCGGTATTGGCGATGATTTCATTGATTATTTTTCCGCCGGGACCAATAACCTCTCTGATTTTTTCCGGGTTTATCTGCAATATTAGAATTCTTGGGGCAAACGGGGAAAGGGCGGGACGAGGGCCGGGCAAAGTTTTCTCTATTTCGTCTAAGATTTCCATCCGCGCTTTTTTGCCGAGAGACAAAGATTCTTTCAATATTTCGGGAGTAACGCCGTCTATTTTAACGTCCATTTGTATAGCCGTAATGCCGTTTCTGGTACCCGCTACCTTAAAATCCATGTCGCCGTGATGGTCTTCCGGGCCTTGGATATCAGTTAGCATTTTATAGTTAGCGTCGCCGCCGATCATAGATGTTTTTTTGGTCATTAGGCCGATGGCGATTCCGGTGGCGGGTCTTTTAATGGGTACTCCCGCGTCCATTAAAGCCAGGGAAGAGGAAGAAACGGCGGCCATTGAGCTGGAACCGTTGGAAGAAAGGATTTCGGACACTATTCTTATGGTATAAGGAAATTCTTCAAAGGAAGGAATCAAGGGCAGTAGAGCTTTTTCCGCTAGCATGCCGTGGCCAATGTCTCGTCTGCCCGGTCCCCGCAACGGCCTTATCTCTCCCACGGAATAAGGAGGAAAATTGTAGTGATGCATAAAGCGTTTTTTGCCCACAATTTCCATTCCTTCCAATAGTTGTTGGTCGCCGGGAGACCCCAAGGTTAAAATAGACAAGCTTTTGGTTTGGCCTCGTTCGAAAAGTCCGGAACCGTGCGTTCTGGGTAGCAGGCCGGCTTCGGTGTGAAGCTTTCTTATTTCGTCCAACTTCCGGCCATCCGGCCTTTTTCCCGATTCAATAATATTTTCGTGCACTATTCGGTCAATTTCTTTTTCAACAAAATCCAGGGCTTTCTTTCCCTTTCTGGGATACTTTTCTTCGATAATTGTAAAAACTTCATCCTTGATATCATTAAGCCCGTTTGCTCTTTCCGATTTGTCTTTCAAATAAATTGCTTTCTCTAAGCGATCTTTCAAGATAAAACGAATTTCTTCTTCTATTTCCGGGTCGTCTCGGTCCGCTTCGGTTGCCAATTTGTTTTTACCTATTTTTTCCGATATTTCCAGTTGGAAATCGCAAACTTTTTTGATGTAAGGGGAGGCGAAGGCAAAGGCCTTTATGATTAAATCTTCCGAAACTTCATCGCAAGCGCCTTCGATCATATTGATGAGGATTTTTTTTCCGCGCTCCTTCCCGGTTAGGACCAAATCAAACTGACTTTTTTCTCTTTGCTGGTAAGTCGGGTTAATAATAAGTTTATCGTCAACCATAGCCACTCTTACTGCTCCGATTGGTCCCGACCAAGGAATATCGGAAATGGACAACGCTAAAGAGGCGGCGGTCAACCCCACAATATCCGGGTCGTTTTCCGCGTCCCAAGAAAGGCAAGTCATAATTACTTGAACTTCGCGATTGAGATTTTTTGGAAACAAAGGTCTAATGGGCCGGTCAATCAATCTGGAAACCAAAATGGCTTCGTCCGACGGCCTGCCCTCCCTTTTCATATATCTCCCGCCCCTGATTTTTCCGGCGGCGTAGTATCTTTCTTCGTAATCAACAGTTAGAGGAAAAAAATCCAGGTTTTCTTTCTTGCTTTTTGACATCACGCAGGTGGCAAG
>MHUC01000017.1:542-4254 GCA_001823315.1 Candidatus Wildermuthbacteria bacterium RIFCSPHIGHO2_12_FULL_40_12 | reverse complement strand
CCAAAACAGACCCATTGGCCTGTTCGGCAAGATTTTTTATTTCAACGGTTAGTTCGCTTTCGCCCAGTTTTAATTTGAATGTTTCCATCTTGGCTTGGGGAAAATTTTTTTAATGTTAATCTTTTTAATGTCCAAATTGAATAAACTGCGTTTTTTTTGCAAAAGATATTTTTCCGGATTTTCTTCTATATCAATGAACTCATCGGCTGTTTCCTTCAATCCTCTGGACGACGATCGGCCAAAAGCGATCACCTCTACTCTTTTGCCCTGATTTTTCAAATAATTGGTCAAATCGATAAAATCGCCGTCTCCCGAAGCCAGCACCACCACGTCAACGCTTGGCGCCATCCTGACGGCGTCAATCACAATGCCAACGTCCCAGTCGGCTTTTTTCATCCCGCCATAGAATTCTTGCAGATCGCGGATGCGAGTTTCGATGCCAAGCTTGATCAACGCCTCAAAAAAGGGCTTTTCTTCGCCCGTTTTAGTTCTAACAACGTAAGCAAAAGCCCTGATTAAATTTCGGCCGCTGATAGCCAATTTGAGAATTTCCTGGAAATTTACCCTTGACTGGTAAAGATTTCTGGCCGAATGATAAAGGTTTTGAACATCAATCAGCACGCCAACTCTTTGTCCTATGTGTTTAATGACCACAATTTTCAAATTAAAAATTAAAAACGAAAAAGTAAAAACGGCAACTTAAGGTCAAAAATTTTTGTTCGGTTTTAAATTTTTCCCCGCCATTTTTCGCTTTTGGTTTTTACTTTTTAGTTTTCAAACCTATTTTTTTCATAATGCTATTATATTTTTTCTCGTCTTCTTCTTTCAGGTAGTTCAGCAGCTTTCTTCTTCTTGCCACCATCTTCAAAAGCCCCCGTTTTGAATGGAAGTCCTTGGTGTGGCCCTTAAAATGCAAAAGAAGCCGTTCGATTTCTTCTGTCAGCAAAGCGATTTGCACTTCTGACGAGCCCGTGTCTTTATCGTGCAGTTTGTATTTTGAGATAATTTTTTCTTTTTCTTCTGGTGTTAGCATGTATTTATTGATTAAGGAAAAATTATCAGGGCCCTGTCGAAGACGGGAATCCTAATTTTTTCCTTTTCCTCTGTTGTTAGCATACCTTAATTAAAAAAAATGATATTACTGATTATCCGTTGATAAATTAATTATATATCATATCCTAAAATAAAAAAACGTTCCACTCCAATTTTTTACTGGTGCCTCCGCCGCGACTCGAACGCGGAACCAAAGGATTAAGAGTCCTCTGCTCTACCAATTGAGCTACGGGGGCAGATTTCACATAAATGAATTAGGATTATGGCGTAAGGGGGCAATCAACTTGGAACCAAAGATTCGGGTCCCAGCCAAAAGAAGGGTTTATTATGTCAAAAGCAACCAAGATGGTGTTTACCACTATCCACCCGCCATAGACAATGAGAAGACCTATCAGTATTGAAGTTAACAGCGCTTTGGCTTTATTGATGCCACTAGGGCCTCCGCCTCCCATGTAGGCAAACATAAACATTAATCCGGCCCAAACCATCATCGCGAAAGCGATTACTAAAACCACGGGGAATCCCCAATTAAACCCGGCGGCGTTTTTATCTGATTGGGGGATAAGAAGAAAGGTGACGATATTGTCAAATAGAACAAAAACGTGACAAAGCTGACAGGGCACAGCCGTGGGATCGGTTGTCGGGTCTCCTGTGTTTCCGCAGGGAACCAGATACGCTTCGGTTTTGGTTGGCAGTAAATTAAATACCGAAGCCGTCAATAAAGCAAATAAAATTGTTTTTTTCATATTCCGTCTACTGTAACGTCTTTTTGGAGTATATCTTATCGCGACAAAAAATTAAATAGATTATTACTTCTCTGCTTTTTGTACGTCTCGGAGATTTGCCTCGCGGTTAAGCGAGCTTCAATCGTCCATCGTTGCCTCAAAATCCTTATGCCCTCGCCAGGATTCGAACCCGGACCCCAACGTCCGAAGCGTCGTGTGATATCCATTTCACTACGAGGGCGGTAAAAATTTAAAACACAAAGACAAAAACGAAAAAAGGGAACTTAAGCTAAATTAGCTTAAAAGCAAGAAAAAATCAATTGCGGCTACGGCAATTTTAAAGTAGAATAAAACAGAATTATGATTATACCAAGAGAAGTTAAAACTGTTACGGAAAAACTTGAAAAAGACGGATACGAGGCCTATATTGTCGGCGGTTGTGCTCGCGACTTGCTTTTAGGAAAAAATCCCGACGATTGGGACGTGGCTACCAGCGCCAAGCCCGAAGAGATCAGAACGGTTTTCCCAAAGAGTTTTTACGAGAATAAGTTTTTAACGGTTACCGTGCAGACCGGCAACAAAGAAGAGTCGTTAAAAGAGATAGAAGTAACGACATTTAGGACAGAAGCGCAATATACGGATAAACGTCATCCCGACGAAGTCAATTTTGCGAGCACAGTACAAGAGGACTTGGCGAGGAGGGATTTTACAGTTAATGCCATAGCTATGAGCCAGAAAATAGAAAATAGAAAACAGAAAATAGAAATTATAGATCCTTTTAACGGACAGAAAGATTTAAAAAACAAGACAATTCGGGCGGTTGGTAATCCGGAAAAAAGGTTTTCCGAAGACGCTTTAAGAATGATGAGAGCGGCGCGCCTATCTATTATTCTTGGTTTTGAGATAGAGAAAGATACTGCCCTAGCTATTAAGAAAAACTCCGGCTGGATCAGGCATATTTCTCAAGAAAGAATTAGGGATGAATTTCTGAAAATTATAATGTCGGAGAAGGCAATGGAGGGAGTGGAATTATTGAGAGAACTTTCGTTGCTGAAATATATTTTGCCAGAACTGGAAGAGGGTTATGGCGTTGGTCAGAACAAACACCATATTTATTCTTGTTATGAGCACAATATGAGGGCGTTGGATTTTGCCGCAAAGAAGAATTTTAATAAAGACGTGAGAATGGCTTCTCTTTTACATGATATTGCGAAACCAAGAGTCAAGCATGGCGAGGGTGTGGATTCTACTTTTTACAATCACGAGGTCATTGGCGCAAAAATGACTCAACGCATTTTGGATCGCTTAAAATTTCCTAAAAAAGACGCGGAAAAAATCACAAAGCTCGTGCGATACCACTTGTTTTATTATAACGTTGACGAAGTGGGAGAGTCGTCGGTTCGAAGGTTGGTGCGCCAAGTGGGCACGAAGAATATGGAAGAACTGTTACAATTAAGAATGGCAGACAGAATTGGTTCTGGCGTGCCCAAAGCCGAGCCCTACAAGTTAAGGCATTTAAAATATATCATTGATAAAGTTTCGCAAGATCCTATTTCGGCAAAAATGCTGAAGGTTTCGGGAAACGATGTAATGACGATATTAAAGATCAAACCGGGACCACGAGTTGGACAAATCTTGGATATTTTGCTCGGTTTTATTTTAGATGATCCTAAAAATAATAAAAAAGAATTTTTAGAAAAAGAAGTAGAGCAGTTAGGAAAATTATCCGAAAAAGAATTAGCATCTTTATCAAAAAAAGCCAAAGCAGGAAGGGAAAAATTAGAAGTGAAGAAAGACGAGATGACGAAGAAGAAGTATTGGGTGAGTTAGGGGGCTTTGGTAATAAAAGTTTTCAGGTATCGATAGTTCAAATCCCAGCGAGATTTGACTATCTAAATTCTCGTCCCGTCACCCCGCTAAGCGGAGACCATGCT
>MHUC01000017.1:0-530 GCA_001823315.1 Candidatus Wildermuthbacteria bacterium RIFCSPHIGHO2_12_FULL_40_12 | reverse complement strand
AAATTTACCTTGAAAACTTTATTGCCTCGCTTGGGGGGATAATTTTGATCATTATTTAATTGATCTGCGGATGCTCCCCAAACATAAAGCTCTCTTGCTTTGGGAAGGTTTATGGTAAAAAGTTTATAGTTAGTAGTTATTACGGGGTATAGTACAGTGGCAGTATACACGATTCGGGTTCGTGTGACCCCAGTTCGAATCTGGGTACCCCGACAGAATGATATATAATGTATAGGTTGGCAGTTGAGGGCTTGTGGTTAAGTAGCAGGGCACTACATTTTCACTCCGTTAGAGATTGGTACGGGCTCATAGTAAAATGGCATTACGCAGCATTCGCATTGCTGAATTCCGGGTTCGACTCCCGGTGAGTCCATAGATATTTTTAACGGGGCGAGTTGTGATAATGGCGGTTCCCTGCCAGAGGCGGGTTCGCCCTTGGAGAATACTTCGTCCAGGTTCATAATAACACCGTGCTGATTAAAAAAATTTTACCAGATATATGATTCATAACCGCTACATTAAAACTTGGT
>MHUC01000016.1:6187-12478 GCA_001823315.1 Candidatus Wildermuthbacteria bacterium RIFCSPHIGHO2_12_FULL_40_12 | reverse complement strand
CCGGAAGCGCTGGAATAATCGGCTCCTAATACTTCCTGCGGATTAACATTCTGCCAATAAACGCCTTGATTATTCATATAGGTGGCTATCGTAAGATAAGTGTCCGGAAACCAGTAAGAATTCACGGCTAAAGCCGCTTTCCACATATCTTCTTCGCTAACTCCCTGCGAAGCCATCAACTCCAAAAGTCCCAACATCGCCATACCATGATTGCAATCCGGGAAATGGGTTGAGTTTCCGCAACACGGCCGGTATATTCCGTTTGATACCTTGTCAACCAAGTCCTGTTGCTCTGGAGTTAAGCTAAAAAGTTGATGAGCGCTGTAATGATCCATTGCGTTTCCCTTTGCAAGCGTCCAACCGCCAGTGGAGGCGAAGTTTTGCGCTCCTCCGTACGCCGGATTCGTCATTTCTCCCGTGTCCAGAATGGGATTCTTGTTCGCCAATCCAAGCGCCCACAACAAATTCAAAAGATAACCCGAATTTTCATTGGTGATTTTAAGCTGGCCATTGTTTTCACCCAACAACAAACTCTCATACTCATCTGTAAACGCGCTCCTGTCTTCATAAATGGCTTTGAACTGATCGGCGTCAATCGCCCCGGCGTCAACCAGCTTTTTCCCCAGATCGTTCCACCGAACCGGCAGGATCACACCGTCTGGCGGCAGAACTTCGCCTTCCAAGACCGACGCGCTTACTCCCTGCAAATCGGATGTGTCTTCAACGTCCTGCGAATCATCCTGAACATCTCTTGGGTTATTCGTGTACAGCCAGGAACCAGCAAGAATAATCGCGGCAGCCAAAATACTGACTGGCAAGAAATAATCTTTCTTAAAAAACGACTGCTGTTGACCAGTTATTTGATTTTCTGTTTCGTTTTCCATAGTCTTAAATTTAATTAATTTTTATTATGATAGCGTCAACTTACGGTCTTGCTCGGTAGAATCAGCAACAATTTTTCATTTTTTCCTCTAATCCTTCTGTGATTTGGCGCGATTCGGAGACAGGTTCTTTGCTACTGCTTGCTGAATGGTTTTCTCTGGCAAAAACCAATGTTAACGCAACCAAAAGAATGATCATAGCAACAAACATTATCCACCAAGACAAAACCGCGCTATAAACCGCGATGAAGCCCAACGGGACAAAAAGCATTTTCCAGAAACGCAATTTAGCCGCTGAACTCCTGGAGAAACCAGGAAGTTTCTCGATCTGATACGCAATGCCAACAATCGATCCGCCCATAAGTATTGCCAGGATTATCGGGTCGACGCTATAACCCAAGGACCTGACAATAAGCATCCAGAGCCAAGTGCCAAAACTTCCGGCGCAAACCGGACAAATCTTGAACGGCAAAAACCGGCTGAAAAACACTACCAGACCGGCAATCAAGAATATTGACACCGTTGCAATAACAATAGGCATAAAATTAAAGGAAGAATATAGCGACTCCCAAAACAATCATAGCAATCCCTCCAAAAAATCGCATCTTTCTTGTTTGGACCTTTCTCCAGCTTTGCACTTTTTCAATCAGCGCGTTGTCGCTGGCAATCAGTAAAATCACTACCAAGGGCAAAATGAAAATCAGGTTATAAAGCAAAAGATAACCCACTCCTTCAAGATAGGTTCCTTGATCGTGCAATAATCCGATCACCATAAGATAAGGCCCTCCGGTGCACGGGAATTCGCATAAACCCACCAGCGCGCCCAATAGAAACGCGGTCGGAAGAGAAGCTTTTTCCATAAGCTCTGACATCTTGCGATGCGCGAACTGCGGAATGCGTAATTTGATTGGAAACGACGGAAAAAATTCGTTGAGAACATTGATCCCGCCCAAAACAATTAAGAGAAAAGCTCCCGCTTTAGCCATGAAATGCGGCGTGTTAAAGATATGAAGCGCCTGAAGGATGCCAAGGCCTATCAAGATATAAACCGTCAAGAGTCCAAGAACATAAACGCCTCCTATTTTGAGAATGCCGGATCTCGACTTGCCAAGAGAAAACAGAAAAGCAATGGTAAGAAGCAAGATTCCGAAGGCGCAAGGATTGATACTATCGATTAGCGCCGCAACGCCAATAAGAGGCAAGAGCCATTTCCCTTCCGAGCTTAAACTCCAAAGAGCGGCTGTGCCGATATTGCCCGCTTTAAAGAAAATGACCAACCCGAAAAGCAGAGCAGCGAAAACAATTAAAGCTATCAATCTTTTAGTCATACGATTTTATGGCGTAACCATAGCGGTAAACTGAAGCTCGATCGGCTCTCCAGCGTTATTCTCTATGGTTACCACTCTTTGAATACTGCCAACGCCAGCAGGTCCATGAGCCGCCGGGTCAAAAATCACCTCAACTAACGCTTCTTCGCTGGGATTAACAATCTGGTTGATTGACGGGACGGCTCCGTGTCCGGGCATGCCAAAGGGTCCAAGTTTCTTTTTCCCAACCTCAAGCACAGCGGTTGTACACATGCAGGAAGTGTACATTTTACTGATAGTTACCGCTTCGGCTCCGGTGTTTTTTATTTTAAACGCATTCTTCACTTTGCCAGCCGCCATAGATACAGAACCAAAATCATAGCTATTTTCTCCTTCAACCACGAGTACCCCATTGCTTCTGCCAGACGAAGACGCGACCTTATTGTCAGAGCCCGGCTGCGCAATCCAGATAATACCGCCAAGCACCACAATTGCCACGATAACTCCGATAACGGTACTGTTGATTTTTTTAGAGTTATTTTTAGACATAATATATTATTCACAAATCTTTAGCAAAATTAAACGAAAGAAATCCCTTGCTAAGGGATAAAAGACGCGTGACGCAAAACCGACTCGACTCGCCTTGGCCTTGTGTCAGCGTCTAAAGAATAGTTGGACTGTTCTCGTGAAGCACCAACCAATGGACGAGCTTTTTCGATCGAGACGAAATAAAACAGTGCTTCAGCCAAAAACGAAATGAGTTATACCGCGTAAAACTGAAAATTGGCGGCGAGGAAACAAGAAAGCCAGCCAAAAAAAACAAAGTTAGCGCGAATAGTATCGTGGCGGCGGTATTGTAGTTGAAAACAGCCAAAGAAAAATCTTTAAATATATTAAGATGAAAAAACGCAAAAGCAACAGGATTTATTGTTTGAGGGCAATCGATGCCTTTGGTTATCGCGGCAAAACAACCGCCATCATGATCTCTCATATCATTATGACTCATAGCGAAAATACCAAATATCGCAATACCGATGAAACTGACGGAAAGTAAAATTTTAAACAAAATTTTCATATTAAATTAGTATAGCATATTTATAGCTTATTTGCGCTAATCCTAAGAGAATTGAGAACTACGGATATGCTTGAAAAAGCCATCGCCATCGCGGCCAAGACAGGATTCAGCAACCAGCCGAATATAGGATAAAATATGCCGGCGGCAATCGGAATGCCAATAATATTATATATAAACGCCCAGAAAAGATTCTGCTTGATCCCGCGCATCGTAGCTTTTGACAGAAGCACCGCTTTGACCACCTTAGATATGTCGCCGTGCAATAAGGTAATGCCTGCCGATTCAATGGCGACATCGGTACCCGTTGCCATAGCAATGCCGACATTGGCGGCGGCTAAAGCTGGCGCATCATTGATCCCATCACCAACCATGGCGACTATTTTGCCTTCGGCTTGGATTTTTTTCACTTCTGCTTCTTTCTGATCGGGAAGCACTTCGGCAAGCACTCTGTTAATACCGACTTTGCGGGCAATGGAAGAAGCGGTGCGCTGATTATCTCCAGTAATCATTGCCACTTCAATGCCAAACTTTTGTAATTGCTTCACCGCGCTCAACGCCGTTTCTTTAAGAGTATCGGCAACCGCAATCAAGGCGACCAACTTACCGTCAAAAACAAGCATCATAACGGTTTTACCTTCATTCTCTAATCTTTCGATGCCTGCCTGCGTCGAAACCAAGGTAATGTTTTCTTTTTCCATGAATCGCCTGTTCCCCAACGCCACTCGTTTACCATCAACAACACCCTCCACTCCCTGCCCTGGAATTGCCCTAAATTGACTAACGGTTAAAAATGCCAGATTTCGCTTCCTTGATTCGTTCACAATCGCTTCTGCTAAAGAATGTTCCGAACCTTTCTCGATAGACGCCGCTAAGATTAACGCTTGATTCTGGCTTAATCCCGAATTTTCGTTTTTACTTTTTAGATTTAAGTTTTGGACTAATATAATATCTGTAACTTCAGGCCTGCCCTTTGTAAGCGTTCCGGTTTTGTCAAAAATAATAGTATTGATTTTATGGGCGGTTTCCAAGCTCTCCGCGTCTTTAATCAAGATACCGTTTTCCGCCCCCTTGCCAGTCCCCACCATAATGGCAGTGGGAGTGGCTAACCCCATGGCGCAAGGACAAGCGATAATAAGCACGGCAACGGTATTCAGAATCGCAAACGTTAACGCTGGATCCGGACCAAAATCATACCAGACAACAAAAGTCAAAATAGCAAGCATAATGACGGCTGGCACAAAATAAGAAGAAACCAAATCGGCTAACCGTTGAATAGGGGCTTTACTGCCTTGCGCTTCCTGCACCAATTTGATTATTTGAGCAAGCATTGTCTCCTGGCCCACCTTTGTCGCTTTAAACGTAAAACTGCCTGTTTTGTTTATGGTTGCCCCCACTATTATATCTCCTTTGGCTTTATCCACCGGCATACTTTCTCCGGTTACCATTGACTCATCAATACTGGACTCGCCTTCTTCAATGATTCCGTCTACGGGAATTTTCTCTCCCGGACGCACTCGTATAATGTCTCCAGCGGCTACCTGATTAATGGGAATATCAATTTCTTTTCCGTCTCGAATCACCCTGGCCGTCTTCGCCTGTAAACCAATCAGCTTCCTAATAGCTTGGGAAGTTCCCGCTTTTGCTTTCGCCTCAAAATAACGGCCGAGCAAAATTAACCCGATAATGATCGTGGCAACATCAAAATACGGCAAAGGCGTAATGCCGATACTCTCAACGACGCGCGGGAAAATCGTGACAATGACGGAATAACCGTAAGCGACGGTAGTGCCGATTATCACCAAAGTATCCATATTGGCGGTACGATGTTTTAAAGCGGAAAAAGCCGCCCTGTAAAAACTCCACCCCGCCCAAAACTGCACCGGGGTGGCAAGTAAAAGCTGAACCATAAAATTCTGTAAAATTATTGGCGCAGTATTCATAAGCCCCGGGAAGCTACCCCAAACAATCAAAAAGCCCAAAAACAAACTAATAACAACTTTTACGCGTAAACGACCAAGTTCTTTATCATCTTCTCTTTTCGTTTCATCCTCGGACTTCAATTCTTCGTTTATCATTGCCTGATAACCAACATTAGCCACTGCCGAAAATAAATGATTATCGTCAACGATTGCTGGATTGTACTCAACCGTCGCTTTTGCCGTAGCCAAGTTAACTATCGCGTCCGACACTCCATCAATCTTTTTCAATGCCCTTTCTATGGTCATCACGCACGAGGCGCAATGCATACCCCTGATTGAAAATGTTTTTCTGTTTAATGACATTTACTTTTAAAAACTAAAACCACTCACCATTTATAAAATTGGCGTGTAGGTTTTCGCTCGTTATTATTGAACTATAATCTTGCCGTGAAACATATTCATACCGCAAGTAAAATTAAACTCTCCGCTTTTTTGCGGGGTTAATTCAATTGTAATTTTCTGATTAAGCGGCAGGTGTTTGCGAATTTTAAAATCACTTATAACGATTTCCTCCAGGCAGCTATTAGGATCTTTACGCAGAAAACTTATTTTTGTGGTTTTGCCTTTTGGAATGGAGATAACTTCCGGGGAATAACCGCCGTCAACAATAATGTCTACTTGCAATGAATTTATTGAATCTGCTGCATCAACAACCAGCGCTTTTTCTTTTTTCATAAGAAAAAACCAATACGTGAAAGCGATGCCGAATATGCCAAAAATTGTTACCAAGATTTTATCCATAGCAATAAGACATGAAATTAACGTTTTCGCGAAAGCTTATACACCTTTAATATCTCACCGATCGGCTGCTTACTCTTTCCCTTCCTGATCTGATTAACAACGCAAGTAGAAAGATGGTTTTTCAATAAAGCGTCTTCTACCACAGAAAGCGCCTGCTTGATAGCCGATGTCTGCGTAATAACGTCTACACAATAAGTTCCTTGATCTATCATGCTCTGCAAACCCCTTGTCTGACCTTCAATGATTTTCAACCTTCTGATTAGTTTTTTCTTTTGTTCTGTCTTCATATGTATCCATCATACCCCCTC
>MHUC01000016.1:0-6101 GCA_001823315.1 Candidatus Wildermuthbacteria bacterium RIFCSPHIGHO2_12_FULL_40_12 | reverse complement strand
GAAACCCATCAAAAAATTTCTAAAACTGATACCTGTAATATCTTGGAGCGAGAGACGGGAATCCCTGCCTGCCGGCAGGCAGGGAACCCAAATCCTTCCTACGTAAGCGGGTAACGGGAGTCGAACCCGTCTGTCAACCTTGGGAAGGTTGCATAATACCGCTATATCATACCCGCGCAAACTAACTTAAAGTTGAAAGATCTCCAAAAATTTCTGCCAGAAGTTTTTTTTCTCTTCTCTTTTGACTTCTTCAATTACGGGCGGCGGCAAAACAATTACCACCTCTTCGCCGGGTTTTTTATAACTAAACTTTTCTCTTGCCATCTTTTCCAGGTATTCTTTATCTGACAGCTGAAAAAAACCTTCTTGGAGCTCCTGATTTTCTTTCTCCAGCATTACCGCTTCTTTCTCTAAGTCTCTAAATTGACTAACAAGTTCGGCCCTCTTTTGGTATAATCGCCAATTAGACACAGCCAAAAAGACAATAAAAATTAAAGCGGAGGCAATCGGCAGAACGGAGGAAAGAAAAACCATAACTCCTCTTGCCCTTTTCGTTTTATTCCGTTGCTGTATCATAATAATTAATGCAATCAAAAACCTTATTCAAAACAATCTGGATAATCCTGTCTTCGCTGGTTGTCTTGAGTATGCTCGCTTTCCTGTTTGCCCCTTTGCTGTAATAAACAGGGCTTGATTTCTACAACAGGATTAATCCTTAATAAGGATAGCTCTATTTTTTCAAGATTTCAAAAAAAACGCTTGTCGGAATGCTCAATTGGGCTTTTTCTTTAAGCTCTTTCTTCCCTTTTTTTTGACGTTCCAATAATTTCCTCTTTCTGGTATAGTCCCCTCCGTACAAAGGGGCTATCACGTCCCTACCTCGGGCTTTTATTGTCTCTCTGGCAATAATTCTACCTGAAACTACCGCCTGGATAGCGACCGAAAATTGTTGGGGAGGCAAGGCCTCTTTTAATTTTTTTGCCAAACTGCTTCCCTCTTGATACACCTTTTCAGCCGGCACAATCCGGGAAAACGCTTCTTCCTTTCTTCCCGCAATCATAATCTCCAGTTTTTCAAGCTTCGCCTCTCTGAACCCCAGAACCTCATAAGCTAAAGAGGCATATCCTTGAGTGACTCTTAAAACATTGTCATAGAAACCAATAATAATCTCTCGCAATGGAGCTTCATAAACCAACAGGGTTTTTTCTTCGCCAAAATATTTTCTATCTTTGTATTCCGCGCCAGCCATTTCCAAAATATCAATGATTTTGCCCATAAAATTAATCGGGGTCATAACTTCCAGTTTTGCCCATGGTTCCAGCGTCGCCTTGATTTGAGTGGCGTCTTTGGGCCAATCAATGGTTGACTTAACCAAACGCTCTTCATTTTTGTTGTCTATGATTTTATAAACTACCGATGGCGTCGAAACAATCAAGTCCAGCTCAAACTCTCTTTTCAAGCGCTCGGAGACGATCTCGGCGTGCAAAGAACCCAAAAAACCGCAACGGAATCCTCTTCCAAGAGATTCTTTTGATTCCAATTCAAAGTCGAGCGCCGCATCGCTTAATTTTAGCTTTGACAACGCTTCTTTCAATAAATCAAAGTCGTCTGAATTTTTAGGGTACACGCTGACGAAAACCATTGGTCTTGCCTCTTGATACCCAGGCAATGATTCTACTTCTTTAATTTTTAATTTTTCGTTTTGAATTTTTAATTTTTCATTTTGAGTTTTTAGTTTTGTAATCGTGTCTCCCGTCCTGATTTTGCCCGGCTCTTTGATGCCTGTGGCAATATAACCAATATCCCCCGCTTTCAATTCATCAATGGGCTGCAACGCCGGACTGAAAAATCCCACTTCCCTTGATTCTCCTTTGGCTTTTTCAGCCATTAAATAAATTTTTTCATCTTTCCTGATCCTTCCGTCTCTTATCCTGACGTAGGCAATAACGCCCTTGTATGGATCGTATTTTGAATCAAAAATTAAAGCGCGCAAAGGGCCGTTAAGGTCGCCTTTTGGCGGCGGAACAACCCTGATAACCTCTTCCAAAAGCTGTTTCACGTTAGTGCCGCGCTTAGCCGATATCGCAATCACTCCTTTTTCTTCTATGCCGCACAAATCGGCCATTTCTTTAATATTTTTTTCTGTCTGGGCATTGGGCATATCTATTTTGTTAATGGCAGGTACTATGACAAGTCCTTGCTTTCTGGCTAATTCTAAATTATAAAGCGTTTGCGCCTGAATGCCTTTCGTTGCGTCAACCAATAAAATGGCGCCTTCCACGGCCGCCAACGACCGAGAAACCTCGTAAGAAAAATCTATATGGCCAGGAGTATCTATCAAATTCAGAATATATTCTGAATTTGCGATGCCTAATTGCGCTCCTGCATTCGCGAAGCGAGAATTTCTAATTTCTAAATTGTTTTGGATTTCGGATTTAGAATTTAGAACTTTGTAGGTCATACGAACGGGCTGCATTTTAATCGTAATCCCCTTCTCTCTTTCCAAATCCATCATGTCTAAAAACTGCGGCTTCATTTTGTCGCGAGGAACGGCGCCGGTTAACTCTAAAAATCTATCTGCCAGCGTTGATTTTCCGTGATCGATATGAGCAATGATGACAAAATTTCTTATGTGATCCATATATTAATCTTGCCCGGTACGCCTAATAATACGGCCGATGATCTGCGCCTCCGGCAACCTCAAGGCGAAAGCTAAACCTAAATAAATCAGGATACCTATCATTGAAGATAAGACGGTTTGCCAAAAAACGCCGAATAAGTTAGCTGTGTCCAAACGAAAATAGATTGGAATCATCTCGAGCGCGAAATAGATAAAGACCGTCATTAAAATGCTAATCAGAATAATTTTGATAAAAAACCTTGAAGCTTCCCTTAACCTAAAATCGCCGATTTTTTTGTGAAGCAGGACCAACAGTAAAAAGCATTGGAAAATGGCCGAAAAAGAAATCGCTA
Organism: Candidatus Wildermuthbacteria bacterium RIFCSPHIGHO2_12_FULL_40_12; assembly: GCA_001823315.1. Classification (GTDB taxonomy): domain Bacteria; phylum Patescibacteriota; class Minisyncoccia; order Minisyncoccales; family 2-12-FULL-40-12; genus 2-12-FULL-40-12. Next base: position 3,128 of record MHUC01000016.1, on the reverse strand, counting down.
AAGGCAAAGCGACAACTTCAACGCCATTCAGTCCCTCTAATGAAAAAAGATTAGTGATTAGCTCGCGGAAGCCGCTTGAAGAACGCAATAAATCAATAAAAATAAGAGACAGGAAAACATTAGCGATTACCGCAACGACGCTTACTACGGCTGGCGTCTTTGTGTTTTGGGCGGCGTAAAACGCTTTTGAAATCAAGAGAACCAGTCCTTGAGCGAAAACACCCAAACTAAAAAGACCCAGACAGACGGCTACAAGCTGGATATCGGCTACGTTGAATTTACCCGATCCCAATATGATTACGACGATCTGATTTCTTAAGGCAAAAAATAAAAAACTGGCGGGCACCATAAAAAAAAGAATCTGGCGAAAAGTTGAATAAAATTTATCCAAAAATTCGCTTTTATTGTTTTCGGAGATCCTCATAGACAATATCGGAAAAACAGCCGTTGAGAAGGGAACAGCTATCAAATTGATCAAGATAAAAATTATATTATTGGCGAGGTTAAAGACAGCGATACTGCCCGCGGCAAGAGTGGAAGCAATGGCGGTAACGATAATTAAGTTTATCTGGGAAGCGGCTAACCCCAAAGATCGAGGAACAGTAAGAACAACCGCCTTTTTCACTCCTTCGTGAAAGAAGTTAAAAACCGCTTTATATCGAAAGCCGGAAAAAAGAAAAACCGGGAGCTGAATTAAAAAATGAAGAACGGCTCCCAACACTACCCCAAAAGCAAGACCCACAACGCCGACCTTGGGGACAAAGAATAGAATTCCGAAAATAATACCAATGTTATAGAAGATGGGAGCCAAAGACGTCGCTAAAAAACGGCGGAAAACCTGCAAAACGCCAGAGATAATATTACTTACGCCAAGAATAATCGGACTTAAAAACATTATTCTGGTTAACAGTATGGTCAATTCCCTTTTTTCGCCCTGAAAACCAGGAGCCACCAGAGATATTAGAAAAGGGGCGATAACAACCATTAGGGCCGACACGGATATCAAGAAGACCAAAAAAACATTCAAGAGAGAAGCAACAAAATCCCACGCTTCTTCTCGTGAACGAACAAGGTATTGGCTGAAAATCGGGACGACTGCCGCTGATATCGCGCCCATAATCAAAATCAAAGCGATAAAATCTGGAACCTTAAAGGCGGCGTAATAAATATCCAGCTCGTCGCCAGCTCCAAACTGATGCGCCAACAATCTATCGCGCAGTAAACCCAAAAAAGCGCTCGCTAAAGAAGCTGCGCCCAAAATCAGAGCCGCCGAATTAATGCTTTTTGTTTGGACGTTTAAAATGCTTTTCATTACTCAATCCGGAACTTCCCGCAAAATGCCAATGGGAGTTTGCTCCTTGGATTGCCCCAGGGGATTGTCTTTCAAGGCGCCAATTATTGCCCCCTTGTTCACTCCCCGACTTACTCCCACTATCCAAGCGCCGATATCACAAGCGTCAACAATGGCAAATGGCGCCCCGATTCTATCGCTTACCTCTTGAGCTACTTTATAAGGATGAAGGGGGGCTTTGGTGACATGAGTATTGTATGGCGGAATCACATAAGAAGCGGCGCCGTCAATCGCCTTTGCCTGCGGGCCGGCAATTGTGTAAAAAAGTCCTTTGATGCCGAATGGTTTCGTTAAAAGCGCGACGAAACCCGCTAACAAAAGACGCGGTATTCCTACTTCTTCAATCGCCAATTGCATCGTTTGAGGAGAACCCAATCCAATACCATAAGGGGACTTAGTGACGAACTTAACTAAGAAAAACGCCAAGCGACTTGGTTTTACCTGATCTATCGGATAAGTCCTGCCTTGGGTCGCGGCAACGCTGCGCTCGCCCATAAAAACAGTATCCCCTTTTTGCAAATATTCCTTAACATATCTTTCCACCGTCTCAACAATATTGTCAGAAGGACCTAAGACGTGGGTTCTTAAGGGATATCTTGCGTATTTTCTACCATTAACATCTATTATTAAATTTTTCCCCGGGTTCGGTGATAGTTCCATATTGATTAGCAATATAATTATTCTAACCCTTAGAGGCACTCTTTGCAATGCTGAATACTTGCAAGATATTGACTTTCATTTTTAATAACTTAGAATCAAATTAGCAGAAACGCTCTTTAATAGAGTATTTTCTAAAAGGAAGGTAAGCAAATGAAGTATTTTAATGCATGGAGAGGAGTAGAGGTGGATCTTGCGTTTATGGGTCTTTCCAACGGCTTGCTAATAGACGAAGAAAAGGCGCGAGAGATTCAAAATAGTTTTCTGGTCCGTTTCAACGAAATAAGGAGGAATAAAGCCATAACCTCCGACCAGATCATAGAAAAGATTTCTCGCGAACTCACGGAAGAATGCCAAAAAGAGGAATCAACGGCAGTAAGATTAGGCATAATGCTTGGTACTTTGAAGGTGACGCGCGCGACCGAAATATTTAAGACAATCGTAGAAGAAATTAACGATTGTCTAAAGTTAAATTTACACCCGTAGGAATGTAAATAAATACTCAATGGACTGCTCACGCGGTCCTTTTTTATTCTACAAAAACAAAAAACCGGCTTTATAGAAGCTGGCTCTTTGGTGTCTTGACGGGCTTGTAAGCCGAATTCTGTACCCCGTCAAAAACGGGATAGCGATTATCTGTCTGGTCCCTCGGTTACCCTCGGGATCTAGCGAGTTACTTTACCCAGAAATTTACACGAAAGCAACTTTCTGGTTTACTCTTGCGCCCAGTAAGGATTTAGCCGTTTCACCCTTCACTTCGTTCAGGGTAAACCCTGAATTTATAGAAGATTCTCCCTATCAAGTAGGGAGCGCTTAACCTTTCGGTTGCCCGCGTCACTGTTCGCACCTCGTGCCTTTCGGCAGACGGCTGTTAGCTCCCGATTTCCACTTATGAATTATATGGAAACCGTGGATCCTCGTCCCGTTTATAGCGGGACGGGACGCTACTTTTTTATCCCGCCATCTATGCCCTACGTTAATCCAGTCATACTATCTGCCCTAAAATACTTAATGGCCTATTAACCGCAACAACATAAGGCTTAGATGGCGGGAGGGTGTTCGGACTTTCCTCCCCTCGTTCACGTTTGTGGCGCGACGAAGAGCAATCGCCCGACCCGTC
>MHUC01000015.1:2105-30058 GCA_001823315.1 Candidatus Wildermuthbacteria bacterium RIFCSPHIGHO2_12_FULL_40_12 | reverse complement strand
CGCGCGAGATTTAAGCGAGGTATTAAAACCGCACGGTTACGCTCTTTCTCTTGAACGACGGAAAAACGTTACCCAATGGTCTGATTTCAAGACGGCCTTTCCGATTGCCGCAGGATTTATTGTCTTGTTTATTCTTTTGCAGAAACTCGGTATCGTTAATCTGGTCACCGCGTCAGAGGTTAATTATGGAACAGCATTTTTAATCGGACTTATCGCTTCTGTTTCCACTTGTATGGCGGTAGTTGGCGGATTAACGCTTTCTATGTCCGCCAACTACGTTAAAGAAGGGGAGAGAATTTTACCGCAAGCCATGTTTCATGTTGGCCGCTTAGCGTCGTTCTTTTTGCTTGGGGGTGTAATCGGCGTTTTTGGATCCGCTTTCCAGTTAAGTCCCATTGGGGTATTTTCGCTTAGTTTAGTAGTCGCTTTTTTGCTTTTGATTCTTGGCATTAATCTTTTGGATATATTCCCTTGGGCGAAAAAACTGCAGTTCACCATCCCAAGCTCTATTGGAAAACATGTTCATAATCTTAAAGATATCAATCATGTTTTGACGCCGTCTATAGTTGGCGTCGCAACGTTTTTCCTGCCTTGCGGCTTTACCCAGTCAATGCAGATTTATACTTTGACTACCGGCAGTTTCTTAGAGGGCGCTTTAACTATGTTTACGTTTGCCCTTGGCACGTTTCCGGTGTTGGCTTTATTGAGCTTTAGCTCTCTGGGTATTTACAAAAAAGCGCAATCATCAATCTTTTTTAAGACCGCTGGCATCATTGTGATATTTTTCGGCGTTTTTAACTTGATCAACGCTTTTGTTGCCATTGGGTTTATTCCGCCAATCTTCAATTTTTAGCCAAGATTGGTATAATGCATCAATCTTATGAAAATGACCGTTATATCCATGCTGATTGCCGTTGTTTTGATTGTGGGGGCAATGGTGATGGCGGGAGGCCGCAACGGCCAAAGCGACAATACTCAAACCGTAAATAACGTTAGCATAATTGACGGAAAGCAGATTATCGAGATTGATGCTAAGGGCGGGTATTCGCCAAGAGTCACCAATGCTAAAGCCGGCTTGCCGACCATTATTAAAGTGAACACGAAAGCCACGTTTGATTGTTCGTCAGCTTTGACTATTCCAAGCTTGGGTTATAGCAATCATCTTCCGTCTTCGGGCAAAACCCTTATTGATGTGCCGCCGCAAAAAGCAGGCGCGATTGTGCAGGGTTTTTGTTCAATGGGAATGTATAATTTTCAGGTGAAGTTTGATTAAAAAATGAACGCAAAATTAATTGAGTGGATTTTAAGAATTGCGGTAGCGGGCGAGTTTCTGGGCCATGGCGTTTTTGGCTTGCAAGGCAAAAAAGATTGGGCTGGTTGGTTTGGAAAGTTTGGTGTTGCGGATACGGAATTAGCTGTCAAGATTTTATTCTTCATCGGTCTTTTAGATATTGCGTTGGCAATTCTTGTCCTCGTAAAACCAATAAGGTTAGCTCTGCTTTGGATGGTTTTTTGGGGTTTCTGGACGGCGTTACTAAGACCGCTCGTTGGGCTTCCAGTATGGGATTTTATTGAGAGGTGGGCCAATTGGGGAGCTCCTTTAGCGCTCCTTTTGCTTATTGGTTGGCCCAAAAGCTGGAAAGAGTGGTTTAAATAAACGTATTTCAGTTGGCAGACCTGCCCGCCGGAACTTACTGCCACCTTAGCTCAGTTGGTAGAGCAGCACTTTCGTAAAGTGAAGGTCCGCGGTTCGACTCCGCGAGGTGGCTCCAGTATTAAAACAGGTTGAGTTTTAGAAATTTTTTCTTTGGCGTTTGCCAAAGAAACCCATTCATTTACGCCAATTCCGAAACCATCCGAACTTTGTTTAAATTCTTTGCCGTCTAGGTAAAAGATGATTTCTTTTGAGCTCATTGGTATTTATTACCTTATTTCTGCTTTTAATTCTTTTTTGGTTTCTTCTCTGATTTCATCTTGAATCTTATTGACCTCCTCGTTAGTTAATGTTCTTTCGTAAGAGCGGTAAGTAACGCGGAATGTATACGACTTTTTATCCTTGCCGAATTTTTTCTCGTTTTCGTATTCGTCAATAAGTTTTACCTGCTCAATCAAATCCTTAGCAAAGTCGCGCACAATTTCGTAGTAGTTGTTTAGGTTTATATTTTTATCTATTACAAACGAAATATCTCTGAAAGTTGATGGATACTTGCTTACAGTTTTAAACCTGCTATTGATATCCTTGAATTGGCTGGTAATCCTTGGATCATCAGACCACAATATTCTAATATCAGAAATTCCCATTTTTATCATAGCCAACCTGTCGCCGAATCCAAATGCCCAGCCATTATAGACTTTGGGATCTAAACCAAAAGTTTTCAAACACACAGGATTTACCAACCCGGCACCATTAACCTCAAGCCATTTGCCGTTAAACATAATATCCATTTCCAAGCTTTCAATAGTGTAAGGAAATTCATCGTCTAAAAATTTATACTCAATATCTTTGCCGAAAATTCCTTTCGCTAAATCAACCTGGACTTCTTTTAGGTCACTTTGTGTAATTATTTTTTTCAATTTTTTGCAAATTAGCAAACCGTCAATCTGATGAAATGCTGGATAATGACTGCGATCAATCTCATCTTTGCGATAAACAATTCCCGGAGCCAGTGCCATTATTTCTCCTTCTTCCTCTAATCTTTTTAAGACATTTTTGTCTTTAAGATAAAATGACCAAAAGGCTGTCATCTGTGTGCGCAATAAATGATCTTCGTCTAGATAATAAGTGTCTGTTTCTCTCCTGCTAGGATGGTCTTTGGGAGTGTTTAACAGATCAAAATCTTGCTCTGGTGTAATTATTTTTGGGAAATCAACTATATCAAAATTCTTAAATCTCGGCAGATTTATTATTTGGTCAAACAAAATTTTGACTGGAGAATTTTCCTTTTTTGTAAGATCGGGCAATTTTAATAGTCTTTTTATCCTTTCTGCCTTTATATCATTTCTTTTTTCCAGCTCTCTTATTAGGACCGCCTCATTTGGGTCTTTTATCACAATTTTTCTGCTCATAATAGATTAGTCTAGTGTAGTTAATCATTATAAAATAAATTGTTTGAAAAAACAACAAACCAATAAATCCTAATATTTTTGAATTTTTCATAAAAAGTTTTCGGCGCGGGGGCAAAAATGGAGGGGGCGAGGGGGAGGAATTTTTTTGCCCGCTCCGCCAGCTGGCGGGGCGGGCTCTGGTTTTTCCTAGGAATTTTTGATAAAGTAAGTTCGAGCGAAATCGTAAATATACTCCATATTCAGACAAAAGTCAATTTTAGAATTTTTTTGATGGGTTTCCGCAACGGAAACTCCTTTTCATTAATAGAATCAATAATAAAAAACCCGCCTACAAATTAGGCGGTTTTATAACCCTTGGTTTTTCACGTGCTTGCGCAACGCATTGCGCTGCGCTTGCCATAACATTGAATAGTACGGTTATAGAGGTAAAAGCTACTTTTACCCCCGTTTTTAACGTCAAGAGCATTGATTCGGAAGTATGTACTACATCCCAGAGAATTATACTTCCTGCGACAACGAACAGTAAATGCCCTACGTCGAAGAATCTATTAAATTTCGCCGTTTTCTGGGTCTGTTCCATTGATATTCTGGCAAGCAATACGCCAACAAGACCAAAAAAGATTATCCACCACATTGTTAAAGAACTCCTTTCAAGTTTCTTTTATTAAATTATCACCGCGATTTATTTTTGTCAATTTAGTGATATACTTGAAAGAGATTTTTCTAACCGACCTTCATTTCAAGCAAAAAACCCCAGATACGGGGTTTTATTTTAGTTGAGGAAGGTATTAATCGTCCGGATCGGGACGATTCAGCCTGGCAATGACGTGAACCTTTGTTATTTTCTTTTTTCCTTCTTGCGCGGGGAAAATGTCGCCTTCTTTAATTCCAAGCGCTTTAGCCAGTTTCTTGCGCGTTGTGTGGCTTGGGTTTGTTTTGCCCTTTTCCACATTTCTGATAGTTGCCTTTGTCACTCCTGATTTTTCGGCTAACTCTTTCTCGCTCCACCCTTTTATTATTCGAGAACACTGTAAACCGTTCATCTTACCCTTCCTTTCTTTAATATGATGCTGATATAATATTGCTGTAGATTGTTATAATAGTCAAGGCGCTTTATTTTTCTCGCCAATTTGCTATACTCATTCACAGATAAATTTACAACCGTATGAACGATTTATCAATAAAAATTCAGGAATTAGAAAGTAACCTCCGCCAGCTGGCGGACCGTCTTTGACTTAGCCAAAAAACAAGAAAAGGTTAAAGAATTAGAACAAGAGCTTCAAAATCCCGATATCTGGAACAAGGAAGGAGAACGGGCGGCAAAAATCAGCAAGGAGTTATCGTTGTTAAAAGAAAGAATAGGGGACTTCGAAAAATTAAAAGAGGATCTGGATATTATAAAAGAAATCGGCGGAGAGGCGGAGGCAGAGGAATTTCAAAGAAAATTAAAGAAAAAAGAAATTGAGATTTTTCTGTCTGGAAAATACGATAAGGGAAACGCGATTTTACAGATAATGGCGGGAGCCGGAGGGCAGGACGCGCAAGATTGGGCAACAATCCTGTTGAGGATGTACGAACGTTATTGCTCTTTAAAGGGATATAAAACGAAAATATTAAGCCAGTCGTTCGGAGAAAGCGGGGGACCGGAAGGCAGAATAGGGATAAAGCATGTTGCGATGGAAATCAATGGTTTCTTTGCGTACGGTTTTTTAAGAAAAGAAACCGGAGTGCATCGGTTGGTGCGCCTTTCGCCATTCTCCGCCAAGAAATTACGTCACACATCATTTGCTTTAGTTGAAGTATTGCCGGAAATTGCCGGGAATGACGCAGAGGTCAAAGTCAAACCAGATGATTTAAGAATAGATTTTTACAGAGCTTCGGGCCCCGGCGGACAGTATGTCAATAAAAGAGAATCGGCTGTCAGGGTTACGCATTTGCCAACCGGCATTGTTGTGACTTCGCAAGCAGAAAGGATTCAAGGCCAGAACAGGGAAAAAGCAATGAAAATTTTGACGGCAAAACTGTATCAACTGGAAGAACAGAAGCGCAAAAAAGAGCTGAAAGACGTTAAAGGAGAGAAAATTGACGCCAGCTGGGGAAATCAGATAAGGAGTTATGTTCTACATCCTTATAAAATGGTAAAGGACTTAAGGACGGGATTGGAAACTTCTCAAGTGGAGGATGTGCTGGACGGCAATTTAGAAGAGTTTATAGAGGCGGAAGTCAAAGCCATTAATAAAGCCGCAGATTAAATCACTATTATTCGCTGATGATTATTAGAGAATATTCGTGTTAAAATTAGCGGTGACTATTCGTGCTAAAGTTCCAAAATACCACCAAAATATACGACAAAAACCATATAGGGTCTATCGCAAAAGTGGCGCTGGACAACGTTTCTTTTGAGGTAAACAAAAAAGAATTTGTTTCTGTGGTTGGGAAATCCGGCGCCGGAAAGACCACCTTGCTAAAATTGCTTTTGGCGGAAGAGAAGCCCACAAAAGGGAGGGTTTTCTTTGACGGCCAGGATGTCCACAAAATAGCAAAACCCAGCATTTTTCATTTAAGACGAAGAATCGGCACGGTTTTTCAGGACTACAAGCTTCTGCCGACAAAAACGGCTTACGAAAATATCGCTTATGTCTTGGAAGTTATGGGGTACGAAGACGAAGAAATCTCCAGAGACGTCCCCGAAGTTTTAAAAATAGTTGGTTTATCTGATAAATCGCACAGTTTTCCCGCCGAGATGTCTGGCGGAGAAAAGCAAAGGGTGGTGATAGCCCGCGCCTTAATTCATAGGCCCGACGTTATTTTCGCCGACGAACCGACCGGAAACTTAGATCCCTATCATACTTCGGAGATCTTGAAGCTTCTTTTAAATATAAACAATTTTGGCACTATTATTATCTTGGCAACGCACAACAAAGAAATAGTCAATAACCTTAAGAGAAGAGTAATTACCCTGGAAAACGGAAAGCTGATCAGAGACGAGGAAAAAGGCAGGTTTGTTTTGTAAAAATATGCTTACTTTACTGAAAAAAACAATCAAAACGGGCTGGCTTAATTTTATAAGGAACAGCGCTATTTCCATTGCCACCTGTTTCATCATAGGGATGACGATTTTTTTGATAACGTCGCTCTTGATAATGAAAGACGTTGCTGATTATCTGATAAACGTCATTCAAGAGAAGGTTGACATCAGTATTTATTTGAAAGATACCGTGGCGGAAGAAGAAATCTTGGTTTTAAAAGACGAAATCGCCAAAATCCCCGAAGTCAAAGAGGTGCAGTATGTTTCCAGAGCCGAGGCGTTGGATCGTTTCGTTGAGCGATATAAAAACAACCCCGTGGTGATTGAGTCCTTGGCGGAAGTGGGGAATCCATTATTGCCGGCGCTTAACGTTAAGGCCTGGCAAGCGAATCAGTACGACGCTGTGGTTAGTTTTCTGGAAAATTCTCCGAGTAAAGATTTGATTGACAAAGTTGACTACCACGAAAGAAAACCGGTGATTGATAGGATTTCCGCGATGACCGCAACTTTTAACGCGTTGGGAATAATCATGTCTTTGGTGCTGGCAATTGTCGCGATTCTTGTCGCTTTCAACCAAGTGCGGTTGGCAATTTATAACGCCAGAGAGGAGATCGCGATTCAGCGGCTGGTTGGAGCTTCCAATTGGTTTATCCGGGGACCATTCTTGGCTCAAGGGGCGATATCCGGGGTTTTTGCGGCGGTTGGAGCGGCTCTAATTTTCAGCATCGCCATTTTTATTTTGAGCCCTAAGCTCACGGTTTTATTCTCTGGTTTAAGTATTTCCGGCGTTTTTCTATCTAAATTTTGGCTTTTATTCTTCATCCAACTTTTAGTAGGTATTGGCCTTGGTGTTGTTTCAAGTATTATTGCTATGAAAAAGCATCTGGAGGTCTGACCGCGAATCAATACGAATTTGAGCGAATTTACACGAATATTGCGGGATCGTCTAACTTGTCCCGCCAAATTTATGCCACATCTTTATATTTTAAAAAATAAAGTTGGTAAACATTACATTGGTATTACTGTTTTAAACCCAGAAGAAAGGATAGAAAGGCATAATAGCGGAGGTGTAGTTTCAACAAAAGTAGATAGACCGTGGGAACTAATATATACTGAAATTTTTACTACAATCAAAGAGGCAAGAGAGAAAGAAAAGAAAGTTAAGAGTTGGAAAGGCGGCAGTGCTTTTAGAAAATTCATTGCCAAAGCTGCGGGATCGTCTAACGGTAGGACACATCCCTCTGGAGGATGGTATCTTGGTTCGAATCCAAGTCCCGCAGCTTTGGGAAGGAAGAAGAATTTGGCGGGGTGAAGTAGGACACATTCCTCTGGAGGATGGTATCTTGGTTCGAATCCAGGTCCCGCAGCCCTTCGTCGCACTTTGAGTGCTCCTCAGGGTCTGCGACTCTTAAATAAAAAGAAGAAGACACTGATGCTGAACCGCAGTGAAGTAGAAGTGATATAATTATGTTTTACGTCTATATTCTTGAGTGCGCCGATGGTTCTTTTTATGTTGGTTGTACAAACAATCTTGAAAAGAGATTAAAACAACATAATAATTCAAAATGGGGCGCGCATTACACTAAAATTCGCAGGCCAGTTATTTTGAGATATACAGAAAAATTTAAAACTCTAAAAGAGGTGAGACAGCGAGAAACTAAAATAAAGGGTTGGAATAGAAACAAAAAACTGGCCTTAATCAATCAAACATAAAAATGAAGTTAATGCCGAACTCATCAAGCATGTCATTCGATCCTAAAAGGTCTCAGGTCCCAAACGGGAAACTCATCAAAGTTTGAACAACTTGTCGAAGGATTAAACCTTATTAAATTCGGAAAAACCTAAGCTAAAACATACAATGAAAAATATGAATAGCGTTATTGTGTTTGGCGGTGGGTGTTTCTGGTGTACGGAAACGGTTTTCAAAATGTTAAAAGGGGTGATTTCTGTTGAGCCGGGATATGCCGCCGGTATTACAGAAAACCCTACTTATGAAGAAGTTTGTGGCGGTAAAACCGGCCACGCCGAAGTCGTAAAAATTGAATTTAGTCCTGACGAAATCAGTTTTAAAGATCTTTTAACGGTATTTTTTGCCATGCATGACTCAACGACTTTAAATCGCCAAGGTAACGATATTGGCGCGCAATACCGTTCAATTATTCTGTATACTTCTCAAGAGCAGAAGAAAGAGACGGAAGATTTCATCAAAGAGCTTGGCAGCGATGTTGTAACAGAGGCGAAGCCGCTGGATAAATTTTATCCGGCAGAGAAATATCATAGGGATTATTACGAGAAGAATAAAAAAGCTCCTTATTGTCAGATTGTTATCAGTCCGAAAATAGAGAAACTCAAGAATAAATTTAATGAATTGCTAAAAAATGCGGCAAAATAAGGATTTACCGGAAGAATTATATAGGGTGGCGAGAGAAAAGGGGACGGAAGCGCCTTTTTCCGGTAAGTATTGGAATATCAATGAAAAAGGGATGTATAAATGCGCTATTTGTGGCGCAGAGCTTTTTTCGTCTAATACCAAGTTTGACTCGGGGACCGGTTGGCCAAGTTTTACGGAACCCGCCAATTCAAAAAACGTTGAACTGGAGGATGATTTGAGTGCGGGAACGAAGAGAACCGAAGTAAAATGTAAAAAATGCAGTGCTCATTTAGGGCATGTTTTTGATGATGGTCCGAAAGAGGATGGAGGTAAAAGATATTGTATCAATTCTGTGTGTTTGGAATTGGAGAAATCCAAAAAGAATTAATTCTTTAATCTACCACAGTAATAAAACAGCCCTCGATTTGATTCGGGGGCTTTTAGTTTTTGTTTTTTGTGGATATTACTTTGATTCAACTTCTGCAATGATTTGGATTATTCCTATCACATGCATTACCATGGTGATAGGGCCTCCAATGATGCAGAGGCCAAGCCACCATTTAGAGTATTTGGTTTTTTCGGGTTCTACGGATATTACCGCAGCCACCAGCACGGAACAGATGCTCCAAATAATCAATGCGACAGTGAGCCATATTGGCATAATCTGCCTCCTTCTTGAGAGCTATTATCAGATTCGCATAAAGTCCGTAGAAAGTCAAAGTCGGATTTTTCCCATATCTAACGATTATGATAGAATACAATAATCCCGCCAGCCGTCTGTCTTTTTATTAGACGGGGCGGTCAAGTATGGATTTTATTCAAGTTTTAATTTTGGGCGTGGTTGAAGGCATAACGGAATTTTTGCCTATTTCTTCAACCGGGCATCTGATTTTAACGAGCCGGTTTTTAGGCATTGCCGACTCAAACTTTCTTAAAAGTTTTGAAATCGCCATTCAATTAGGAGCGATTTTGGCAGTCGTTGTCTTATATTGGAAACGGGTTATTAGCGACAAAGAAATCTGGAAAAAGGTAGCGGTTGCTTTTTTGCCTACCGCGATTTTGGGATTTATATTTTATAAGACAATGAAAGAAGTTCTTCTTTCAAATGTTCAGCTTGTGATTTGGTCGCTTTTGCTTGGCGGTATCGTTTTGATTATTTTTGAGCTTTGGCATAGAAGCAAAGAACAAAGAGCCAATGGCGAAGGGCTAAATAGTATCAGCTATCCAAAAGCTTTTATTATTGGAACGGTTCAATCTATCGCAATGATTCCGGGGGTTTCGAGAGCGGCGGCAACGATTATTGGGGGATTGGCAATGGGCGTTAGCAGGAAAACCATTGTTGAATTTTCATTTTTGCTGGCGGTGCCGACAATGGCGGCGGCAACAATTTTTGATTTATGGAAAAGCGCCGGCGTTTTCTCGTTAAATCAATTTCATCTGTTGGCGTTCGGCTTTATTGTTTCTTTTTTTGCGGCAATGGTTAGCATAAAGTGGCTTTTGCGATTTATCCAAAACCATACTTTTATTTCTTTTGGTATATATAGAATCATCATTGTTCTATTATTCTTACTTTTTATTTTATGAAAATAAAAGTCGGTTCAAAAAATGAAATAAAGGTAGGAGCGGTTAGAGATGCTTTTTCAGAGTATAAAGAATTTGATGGAGTAGAGATCGTTTCCGTAGAAGCGGATTCTGAAGTTTCAAACCAGCCCAAGACCCTAGAAGAAACTATTCGTGGAGCAATAAATAGGGCAAAAAATGCATTTGGCAATTGCGATTACTCTGTAGGATTGGAGAGTGGGATTTTCCCCGTGCCCAATACCAAAAGCGGGTATATGGATGTTTGTATGTGTGCTATATATGACGGAAAAGAATATCACATTGGCGCTTCTCCAATGTTTGAATATCCCAAAAAGCTTATTGATTTGATTTTTAAAAATAACTACGAGGTTGATGACGCCGCAAGGGAAATGGGCATTACTGATAATCCGAGGGTTGGCAGGGCAGAAGGAGTGATCGGTATTTTGACAGGAGGAGTGATCAATAGAAAAATGTACAGCAAAATAGCAGTTATAACAGCCTTACTTCATTTGCGCAATTCAGAGCATTATTCTTGATATTGTCTTTGGGTCGCTACGCAAAAATGTTTCAGAGAGCACGGTGTCAGCTGTAGTATTATATACAGGATTTTTCCCAGCTGCGCCTAATTATCCCCAGCCAACTATGTTCGTGATGAAGTGCTTCTATTAGCTAGCCGGGTTCGAAATGCCCTCTTCAACAGCTTTGCTTCGCCATCAAGATCTTTAGACGTTTCGTAAAGATATTCATTTTTAAATATTAAATTCATGAGAATAACAATTTGTGGCAGTATTGCATTTTATGACGAGATGCAAAAAATTAAACAAGATCTGGAGGTAATGGGACGTAAAGTGCAATTGCCTCCCGAGAAAGTTATAGACGAAAGAGGAGAAGAAATCTCGGTAAAGAAGTATTACGATATTCGAAAAATGGCGAATGACAAAGAAAATTGGGTTTGGGATAGAAAATCAGAGGCGATAATGAATCATTTCAAGAAAATAGAATGGGCTGATGCTATTTTGGTTTTGAATTATGAAAAGAATGGCGTTCCAGGATATATTGGCGGTAATACTTTAATGGAGATTGGCTTAGCTTTCTTTTTGAAGAAAAAGATTTACTTTCTAAACGAAATTCCAGAATTATCATACAAAGAAGAGTTGTTGGGAGTGAAGTCAATTGTTATCGGCGGAGATTTGAATAAAATTATTTGACGATCGTGCTGTTTGTAAAATGAAAAAAGCTCCGCCGGGGCGGGGCTTGTTTATTAGTTTCATCTTGTTTTCGCGATAATAGCAGATATTATCTGGTGCTTATTCTCGTAATGAATAAAAGTTGCTTTGGGCTTCAGCTTCTTTAAGTGGTTCGTGACGGAGTGACGGTCGAGTGTTTTATGCGTCACGTACAGATCTGCTTGTGGAAGTTGAGCCGTTGTTTTCGAAACCACACAGATTTGAAACGTAATTCCGGGGAGTTCTTCCTTGAGTTTCTTGATTTCGTCTTGCCCGATTTTATTGTTGGGAACACACAAGAGAACTTTGGTGCCCGTTGGCGTTACTGTGTCCTCTTTTCTTGTTAAAGTTTCTTCAGGAGCTTCATTAAGAAGCTCTATCGCCATTCGGGCGCGTTCCCGGAGATCTTTAAGTCGCGTTTCTATATTTTCCCGCAACTTTTCAGCTGTTGTCATAACCAACTTGATCTCTGTGTCCTTTTCCCTGATTTCTTTTTCAAGAACTTGATTCCGTTCCCCCGTTTTTTTAAGTCGAGATTTTATATCTCGATTTGTCTTACCGAATTCTGTTATCTGCGTTTGCAGATCGGCAACCAACGCTTTCAGGGCGTCAACCTCCTTTTGGTGCGTCGCTTTGAGTTCCGCGACCTGTTCTTCTTGAGTTTCCTCGAGTCCTTCAATCTGTTCTTCCAAGTGCAATATCGTCAGCTCAAGCCCTTGGATGTGTTTTTCAAGATCTGTTGGCTCTGAATCGGTGAGTTGTTCCTCGGCGATGACGACCGAATCTTCACCTAGAACGAAATCCGTTGCCTGGGCGGATTTATCAGTTGTGACTTCCTGTGTCATTACGACACCTCCTTATTTTTAATGAAATGAGCGGTTTTAATATCGTAACAGATTATTTATCGTCCTGCAAGACGCGTTGCCGTCAGCTCGTATTTCAGTTCTTCTTCATTAAGAAACGATTTTATGAAAAAAAATGGCAGATTTTCCAAAAATAAAACCCCTGTTTTTGGCAGGGGTGAATGGAGGTTCTTTCATTGTTTTCCGGCTACTGGTCTTTGTCTGTGAAATCGTAATCTCTTGCCGGGGATTGGGCTTTTAGCCATATTTTCGCGATATTCAGGACGAGGAAAACCAGCGAATATGCCGTCAGAATCGCAAAGATTATATTAAATTGAATTCCGCATAACTTGAAAATTAGGGCGATCGTCACAACCGAAAGAAACCACTTCACAAAAATTTCCATTTATTTGCCTCCTATTTTTGGTCGGGTTGAACTGTATTAACAATAACAGATTAAGATTATATCGTCAAAGCCAGCTATTGACAAAATATGTGCATTTGCTATAATGGAGGTGGAAAGAGGGAAGTACATTGAAAATAGATTAATGGGGAGAGAATTGGTGAAGACCATTCATTAATTCTTTCCCTGTTATCTTACTTTTCAGTTTTTCCTGTTCTTTTCGAACTTTTAGGACTTTTTCTTTCTGACGTGTCTGTTGTCCTAGTTTCTAGATGATTCTTTTTTGTCCCGAGCACGCTTGGGATAGAGAGAATCGTCTGAAATTAGATGATACGATAGAAGGATGGTCCTTTATGGTTGAAGGAGGTAGCTTGCTACCTCTTTTTTCTTTTGCGATCATCCTACTGCGATGATCGTGATGCGGGCATTCGCGCTCGCATTTCCTTCCCTACACACACTGCCATGGAAAGACGTTTTAAGTCTTTTCAATGTAGTTCCGCCGAAAGTCCAGGATTTTCTGGTTTCTATCCAGAAAGGCCTGGATCTTTCAGGGTTGTTTTATGACCCGGAAGACGGATCGGAAACCGATTGGAGGGGATGGTACGAGTATCACCAAGAGGATCCGTCAATAGGGATATATCCCTATATTGGAGACAGATCGATATCAATTACGGTCAATGTAGAGGGGAAGTATTGTATTCTGGTGAATTGTTCTGCTAGGACAAGCAGAAGGGCAATGAGTCATCTCATTTCCCTGATCGAGAAGGGAATCATCACTCCTAACTCAACAGAGTGGGAGTGAGTTCAAAGCCAGTCACGAAAAATGACTGGCTATTTTATTTGTGCCCATGTCTATTTTCTTGTGGTAAGATATAACCATTAGTAAGATATTTTATACGCAATATGCTGTGGTTTTTGGGGGTAATTGATTTAATAGCGGCGGCAATTTTGTTGTCAAAGGGATTTGGAATTAAGGTGCCAATAGCGGCTTCGATTCTTATTCCAGTCGGCTTATTTGCAAAATCCTTCATTAACATAACAGACATTGGAAGCATTACAGATATTGCGGTGGCTTTATTGATTGTGTTGGGCATATTTTTGCCTATACCTTGGCCAATTTTGCTTATTGGCGCAATTTTTATGATCATAAAAGGGATTATGAGTTTTATAGTTTTATGAAAATGCAAATCAACACATTAGTTCCGGATTTTATTTTGCCAGACCAAGACGGAAAAGAGCATAGATTGTCCGATTATAAAGGACGCTGGGTTTTAGTTTATTTTTACCCAAAAGACGATACGCCCGGATGCACGAAAGAGGCCTGCCAGATAAGAGATAACTTTGAAGATTTTAAGAAATCAAAAATAAAAGTATTTGGTATTAGCGCCGATTCCATTCAAAGCCACAAAAAATTCGCCGAGAAATATAATTTGCCGTTTTCCGTTTTGGCTGATTCAGACAAAAAAGTCATTAAACTGTTTGGCGTTTGGGGCAAAAAGAAATTTTTAGGCAAAGAGTATATGGGCATAAAAAGGACATCTTTCCTTATAAATCCCGAGGGGAAAATCGCGAAAATCTATGAGAACGTAAAGCCGGACATTCATGCCAAAGAAGTATTAGACGATATAAAAGATTTAGAATTTTGAAATAAAATGAAGGCAGATTCTTCAAAAGAAGATAATAACCGTAATAATGGAGTAAGCGACCGAGTTTTTTCTGTTTCAGAATATATAGCTCTTTTGAATATCGGCCTTAAAAAATCCAAAGCCAAAATTATAGGCGAAGTTTCAGAAAGAAAGATAGCTTCTTCTGGCCACGTCTATTTTTCTCTTAAAGACGAGCAAGACGGAGCAATTATCAATTCTATAATATGGAAATCTACCTATAATATGTATGGCATAAAGCTTGAAGACGGAATGAAAATTATCGTTAAAGGACATCCTGAAATCTACGCGCCCTCGGGAAAGTTTTCTTTTATAGCCGAAGTTATTGAACTGGCGGGCGAAGGCGCGTTAAAAAAGCAGTATGAAGAACTAAAAAAGAAATTAATCGCAGAAGGACTTTTTGCCGAGGAGAGAAAGAGGCCAGTTCCTAAATACGTCCAGAAAATCGGATTGATTACTTCAAAACAGGGAGCGGCTTTGGCGGATTTTCTCAACAATGTGGGAAAGTTCGGATTTATAATTAAAATGGTAGATTCCAGGGTGGAAGGTCAGGAAGCGGTGGCAGATCTTTTAGCGTCTTTGAGAACCTTTAAAAATCAGGACATAGACGTTTTAGCGATGATCCGCGGTGGCGGTTCGTTTGAATCATTAATGCCTTTTAATAATGAAAAATTGGTAAGGGAGGTGGCGAATTTTCCGCTCCCGGTGATTGTTGGACTTGGCCATCACAAAGACGAGCCATTGATAACTTTTGCCGCCGATGTTTCTGTCTCTACTCCAACTGCCGCGGCAAATTATCTTAGTCAGCCATGGGAGGAGGCGATTCTGCTTTTGGAAAGGCACGAAAGAGATATCGTTAGCCGTTACGAAGAGATCTTTGAGAGCTATAGAGCGATAGAAAATAAGCTTAAAGTTGCTCTGCAGAATTTTAAAAATCAGCTTTTTGGTGTTAGAATAAGTTTAGATGATTATTTAGAAAAATCTTTTTCCGGATTCAAGACGTTGGCGCAAGATCTTCGCCAAAGATTGGATTATTTTGAAAGAGTGGTTGCATCCAATGACCCCGCAAGGCAGTTGAAGTTGGGTTACAGCATCGCGATGATAAGAAACAAAGTGATTAGGAGTATAAAAAGTGTTAAAATAGAAGATGAATTCATCCTTAAAGTTTCTGATGGCGAGATAGCTTCGGAGGTCAAAAATACTCGCCAGTCGTAAAAATAATGCGATAAAAATATGAGTAAAGAAAAAAGCGGTCCAAAAAATTTAAATAAAAATTTAAAACAGCTGGCTGAAATCGCAGAATGGTTTGACAAAAGAGAAGAAATTGACGTTGAAGAGGGGTTAGAAAAAGTTAAAAAGGCGGTGTTTTTGATAAAAGAGAGTAAAGCTAGATTAAAGGCGGTTGAGAACGAATTTGAAGAGATAAAGAAAAAAATAGACACCAAAGAAAATGATGGCGATGAGGACGATAAGGAAGACAATCTTTTTTAGGTAAAAATGCTGAAGAAGTATTATCTTTTAATAATCTTTTTGATTGTTATTGTTTTTTTCGCTGTTTTGGCTTTTTCCGGCAGGCAAGATTCACTGCCAAAATCCGTAAATAATTTCGAAGAATGCGTTGAAGCCGGTAATTTAATTTTGGAGAGTTATCCCGAACAATGCCGCGCTAAAGACGGAAAAACATTTGTCAGAGAAATAGGCAACGAATTGGAAAAAGCGGATTTGATTAGCGTTTCTTATCCTCGCCCAAACCAGACGATCGGCAGTCCCTTTACGATTAAAGGAGAGGCCAGAGGGTTCTGGTTTTTTGAAGCGTCGTTTCCATTTCGCCTGGTAGATGAAAACAGCAATGTTTTAGTTGAAAGTTTTATTCAGGCAGACGGCGAATGGATGACGGAAAATTTCGTCAGCTTTAAGAAGGAGGGCATTGTTTTTGAGAAACCAACAACCGATCGCGGCTGGTTGATGCTGGAAAAAGATAACCCTTCCGGACTTGAGCAAAATGCCGACGAATTGAGAATACCGGTTAATTTCAAGTAAACAAGTTTGATTTCTGCGAAATTCAGCGAACTTGATTTTTGTAAAATTAAAAAGGTCGGTAAGATAAATAAAAACAATAAAAATCTAAAAATTATGGCAAAAGAAGTTATTAAAAGAGACGGCGCAAGAGAACCGTTTGACGCCGGCAAAATCAGAAACGCTGTCTTGATGGCGGCTGGCGAAGCCGGACTTGAAGAAACAAAGAAAAATGAGGTAGTGGAACAGGTAACGGCTAAAATTGTTCAAATGGTAGACGCCAAAGACGAGATAACAACATCGGAGATTAAGGCGAGTATTTTGGCGGAATTGGACAGCGTTGAGCCATCGGTTTCAGCCGCTTGGCGAAAATACGATTCCGAACATAAGCAGGCGTAGTCGTTTCGGCGGAACGAGAGCGCAAAACGCTCCTCTTTTATGCGGGCGTTTTGCGTTAAGATGGACGCTCTTTCAATAAAATAATATAATAAGCAGAGAAACAAGATTATGAAATACACAAAATCAATTGTTATCGCCGCGATCGCGATTTTGGCGATTGTTTTACTTTTTTACTTTTCAGGTAAATTTTTTCCGCAAAAAGAAAATGGTTCTTCGGATAGCAATATGAACAAAGAAATTGTTACGGAAAACGGTTTAAAGATACAAGACATTAAAACTGGAGACGGAGGGGAAGCTGAAAATGGAAATACGGTTACCGCTCATTATACGGGCATGCTTCTTGACGGAACAAAATTTGACAGTTCTTTGGATCGCGGTACGCCTTTTTCGTTTCAGTTAGGATCGGGGCAAGTGATCGCCGGCTGGGATCGGGGCGTGCTTGGAATGAAGGCTGGCGGGAAAAGGAAACTTACTATTCCGCCGGATTTGGCCTATGGTGAACAGGGAATTCCGGGCGCTATTCCGCCAAACGCGACATTGATATTTGAGATTGAGTTGTTGTCGGTTCAATGATCGCGACAAAGCTATGGATACGGTTAACCGTTTGTTAGACGCGAAGAATAAGTTGTTTAATCATATCATCGTATTGATAATATCGTCTTTGTTGACGTATGTTTTTTGGCTTTCCGGGGTAGATTTCAACAGAGCCGTCGCCGGCACCGCTTTTACTCTTTTATTTCTTACGCTTGTCATCGGTCCTTTAATGCAGTTATTCAAGCCAATGGTTAAAGTTTTGCCCTGGGGCGTTCCTTGGAGTTGGAGAGGGGAATTAGGAATTTGGTTTGCGACATTGTCAGTACTGCATTTTTTCTTGGCGCTTTCTGAAAATCAATGGCAAATGCGTTGGTCGCTGGCAAGCATTCTTGGGTTAGTCGCTCTTTTCTGGGCGATTATCCTGACGGCGACTTCTTTCGGGAGCGTGATTAGATTCTTGGGCGTAGAATCGTGGCGATGGATTCACACTTTCGCTTACGTTATTTTTTATCTTGTTGGCGCCCATGTTGTCCAGCACGCTTTTTTGCGACCGAATCGCCCCGATAGCTGGATGCATTGGATGTATGTGGTTATGATGGCGGTAGTGGTTATTTTGCAGTTCACCGCCTTTATCAAGAACGTCATTCATTACCGAAAAAACTTGAAATCTTCATAAGATTATTGCAAAAATAGTAAATTTTGTGAGGAAGGTTGCGGGTAAATTATGGGGAGGTCCGACCTCCCCGGTTTTTGTATTTTCGGCGTAGGGTTTCAATGCTGATTACAGAGTACATATGTATTTTAATAGATATAATTTCCTTGATGCGGTATGTTTTTGATGATACGATAAAATCAGATCTTTTTGGAGGTTAAAAATGAACCTTGAAAACATCGATTTTTTCGACTTATCATGCTCCTTGCTTGAGTTCGGTAACTCCGGCGATGGAGAGGGAGATGACGCTGTAGTAGTTTGGTTCGTGTACGATGCGAATCAGTACTGCATACAAGTAGTCGTCATAAATGATTTTGTCCGGAATGTGACGGGATATCCATATGTGAATGATAATAATATATCCCAGTTTGAACTCATAGAATGGATATGTGGGACTTGGGCAGAGGTGCTTAGAAGCGGCGTTTCTGCGGCGACCGTTTTGTCGCAATATTTGAATGATGGGATATCATTGCCGGACGGCTTAGGAGCGATTGTTATTCTGGCCAGTCGAAATAGCATTGGTAAGACGGACTTGGCAGTTGTTGCCAAAGACGATTATATTGAAGAAGAAAACTTGAGGACTGCGTTGCAAAGAGTGAAGCAGCGCTTTTCAAGAGTATTGCTGCTTAAAAAGAGTAAAAAGAGTTAAATCTCCGAAAGAATTAATCCGACACAGAAATGTGCCGGATTTCTATTATCAAAAAAGAAAACCTGTCGAGTGCTATTGACAGAAATAACGATAGGGAGTATAATCTCGACAGCACATAAGGAGGAATCACGATGATAATTGTAAGATGGATCACAGGACTTGTAGTTGTTGCGATCTTGTTCATGTTCTGCGTTATGGGAATGCGAATTGATCGTGACATCATCCGACCGTTGCAATCAGCGCTTAGGTGTTATACGCCTGGAGAAGCAGTATGTTATCTCCAGGAAGCGCAAAGCCAGCTCGTCAAGCGCGGCTGGCAGGCAGAAGCTGATCAAATCATTGATTTGATTTATCAGCTACAAGGTTCTACTTCGATTAACATTGACTTCAGTGATGTTAAGACGGAGCTTCGGTCAATGACCGAGTGGAAAGGGGAGAATTTCCCGATGCCGGAGATGAGTCATCATCGACTTATTGATAAATACCGGTATGGCGTTTTGGTTGTCGGTATATTCTGGGTTAGTATCGTTTTTCTTGTTCTAACATTTACTTGGCAGTCGTTGTTGCTTAGCATGGTTTTGCTATATTCTCGTTTTGCGAAAAGGTCAAGACCAGCAAGAAGACGACGATACTCATTTAGTCACTATATAAGATGATGAAGATGTGTAATTTAAACCCTGCGCAAATCGCGGGGTTTTTTCTTTGTTTTGGTTGCCTTGAATTATAGATGATATACTGGAAAATAGAAAATAGAAAACAGAAAGTAGAAAGTGGAAAGTAGAAAACATAGCGTTAGATATATGAAGATATTGAGAATAATCATCATTGTTTTGCTGTTTGCGGCGTTACTGGTGCTTGGTTTTCGCCTTTGGCAGGATATTGTAAAACTCTCTTCGCGATTGGATTTCGGTTTTCCGGAAAAAGAAGAGGAATTGGGAAAGCAAATTTCTTCGCCTCCGCCATTAAGAGCCAAAAGAGAAACTCCGGAATCGTTTTTAACAAAAGAAGGCGTATTGATTTGGACTAACGCACAAAGACAGAGAAACAATATGGTTTTATTGAAAGAAAACCACACCCTCAACTTAATGGCTCAAGCAAAGGTCAAGGATATGTTTGATAACCAGTATTTTGCCCATGAGTCGCTTTCGGGAAAAGGGGCGGGCGATTTGGCGGCGGATTTTTCTTACCAATTCCTGGCGGTGGGCGAGAATTTAGCACTGGGTAATTTCAAAGACGATGAAGCGCTGGTTGAAGCATGGATGGCAAGTGAGGGACACAGGAAAAATATATTAAGCGGTGTTTATCAGGAAATCGGAGTCGCCGTTGGCAAAGGCGTGTTTGAAGGAAAAACCACCTGGCTGGCGGTTCAGCATTTTGGTTTGCCTTCATCCGTTTGTCCCGGCATAGATACAACGTTACAGGCAAATGTTGAGGAGAAAGAAGCGCAAGTTTCAGCTTTAGCAGAACAATTATCCGTTATGGAAGCGGAAATCAAGGCGATGAAAGGAAAAAGGAATCAAAGAGAAGAATACGAACAGAAGGCAGAAGAATATAATCAGTTAGTTGTCCAGTACAACGCGTTAGTGGAGGAGAATAAAGCGTTGGTCAGTACTTATAACGTCCAAGTCAATTCATTCAATAGTTGCGTGGCTGGATACCTTGGAGAATAATGGAATTCAAAATTATTAAAAAATCGAAAAGAAGCCGCGCCAGATTAGGATTGTTAAAAACGCAAAATGGCGTTGTGGAAACGCCGTGTTTTGTCCCGGTTGCAACGCAAGCTGTTGTCAAGACCTTGACCAGCGAGGAGGCCGAGCAAGCCAAGTGCCAGATTTTAATCGCCAACACCTTTCATTTGCATTTAAAGCCCGGTGAAAATATCGTGAAAAAATCTGGAGGACTGCATAAATTTATGAATTGGCAAAGACCATTAATGACGGATTCGGGCGGTTTCCAGGTGTTTAGCTTGGGATTCGGAAAGGATTTGGGAACGGGCAAAATTTTAAACGCTCATAATGCGAATATCAAATTAATAGACGCGGATGAATCAATACGATCGGGAAACCAGCCGAAAGAAGTGAAAATAACCAAGGACGGCGTTTACTTTAATTCTCCGGTTGATGGCAGAAAATTATTTTTAGGGCCCAAAGAGTCAATAAAAATTCAGGAGGATTTAGGGGCTGATATTATTTTTTCTTTTGACGAGTGCCCGCCACCATCAGCCGATTATAAATACGTTAAAGGTTCTCTTTTAAAAACACACGAATGGGCGAAGATTTGCTTGAAAGTAAAAAAATCCCGGCAAACTCTATTTGGCATTGTTCAAGGCGGAAGATATAAGGATTTAAGAATGGAGAGCGCGAAGTTTATTGCTTCTTTGGATTTTGACGGCTTTGGAATTGGCGGAGAGTTCGGCTCCGATAAAAAACAGATGGTGGCAATGCTGCATCAAACCGTAAAAGAATTACCAGATGAAAAACCGAGGCACTTGCTTGGCATCGGTTACTTAAAAGACATGGAAAGCGTTATCAAGCAGGGAATTGATTCGTTTGACTGTACGATTCCTACTCATTACGCAAGAAGGGGAATGGCTTTTATTAATTTAAAAAATCCCGTGAAAATAGATCTGTCCAAAAAATCATTTCTAAATAACAAAAATCCGTTGGATAAAAATTGCGGCTGTTTTGTTTGCCAAGAATACAAAATAAACTATATAACCCATTTATTTCGGGCGAAAGAAATTACCGCTTTAAAACTTTTAACTTTTCACAATCTTTATTTTTTAATACTTTTGTCGAAAAAATCCGGGAAAAAATAAAAAAGGGAAAGTTATAAAAATTGTTTTTGTTCCTACGCGTCAGCCGAAAAATCTTGACAATAGAATACCTATATGCTATGTAAGGTTTAGCCCTCTAACAATTTCAAAAAAAAATAATCAGAGGAACCAAAGGAGATAGAAATGCGTCGAGAACATTTGAGAGTAACTCTTTCCTGCGCTTTTGGCGGTTGGCTCGGGGCGTACACGGGGTTGTTGTTGTTCCCCGTATCAGCGCCTGCCTTTATCGTAGGGGCTTTTGTCGGCGGATTTTGCGGATGCATCGTTTACGATGTAAAAGCTGTGTCGTGTTTAATCAAGAACATAGCAAGAATCGTATCGGAAATCACCCAGCGAGGAAAAACTGAACTTTGTTCGGAGCGGCAACCAATCGTTGTTGCAACCGACAAACTGGGACTAGGCGTTGGAAGCGCGATAGTGCTGCTGATTGTTGCTGGTTCGGTACTGGCGGACATAGCAGGAGTGAGCCATATCGGTTTTGCGTGGCTTATTCTTTCATTATCAGGCGCCGGCGCTTTTGCCATAATGGTGCTAATTACTGGGATGATAATTGACTCGCATTTTCCACTAGACATAGAAAGAAGATTAGAGCATCGGGTCAACAGCATACTGTTGACCTTGCCGAATTTTCTAAAAGCAGGTTTATTCTATGCGAGAATGACTTTCTATGTTTTAGTCCTACTTGCGTTTTTAGGCGTAACTTCCATACTCTCGTTGATCGTTATTTTCTTGTCTTATTGCGCTACTCTTATCGCTATGGGCATAGGCATGATTGTTTATCAGCCGATCAAAATAGCAGCTTCGGATTTGAGAGCGATAACTTTTTTAGGATCCGCTATCGGAGCCATCGCGGGTATTGCCTATGAATCTCCTGTCATCGGCATGATAGCCGGTGGTTCCATCGGTTTTACGTTATATTTCGTTGCGAGACCATTGCCTATGTTCGATAGCAAGAAAATAGAGAATGCTGTTAATTCGACCCAGAATAAATTCTGGCAATTATTTGCTTCTTTCCACGGTTCCTTGTGGGTAGGATCTTTTTATCACAAATTTCCAGTTCCCGAGCATTGAATCCTCTGATTCGAAAAACACGCGCTCTGTCTTAGGACAGAGCTTTTCTTTTTAATAAATCCGTAATGATTTTTAGATAAGCGGGTTGTCCCACGTATACCCTGTTAATGTGCGGAGTTTGCTCTTGCGGGTTACGGACGGACGCGGTAAAACAAGATATGAGCAATACGAAGACATTAATAACCGAAATTGTTTTACTATTGATATTATTGTTTTTGTTATTTAGAGGAATATATATCATTGATAAATATAGTTTTATGATACTTAAAGACAACGATCAAAAAGTGGGTAAGGTGTGTTTTGAGGAAAATTGTTTTCAGGTGGAATTGGCCGTTAGTGATCAACAGAGGAGTCGGGGTTTGATGCTTCGGGAATCATTGGGAGAAGACCAGGGAATGCTGTTCGTGTTTGAGAAGGAAGGAAATTATAATTTCTGGATGAAAAATACTTTTATCCCGTTGGATATAATTTGGATCAATGGTGAAAAGAAAGTCGTTTTTATAAAAGAGAGCGTCCAGTCCTGTAAAGACGCTGATTGCCCTTCCATTAATCCTGGAACCGAGGCAAAATATGTTTTGGAATTAAATAGCGGCAAGTCAAAAGAAATAGGGCTTGCGGTTGACAGCCAGGTCAGTATAGAATATTAGATGTATAAAAATTTAAAAAGCTAAAAACAAATCATTCTCATGGTTTGTCTTGAAAATTCACAAGCTTATTAATTTACAAATTTATTAAATGGATGTTTGATCAATTAAAACAATTAGCCAAATTAAAAAATATTCAGGATTCTCTGGCGAAAGAGAAAAAAGAAGTCGTAATGGAAGGAGTTCGAGTTGTGGTAAATGGCAGAATGGAAATTGAAGAAATTATATTAAATCCCGATTTGGATTCTGCGAGACAAGCAGAAGCGCTTAAAAAATGCATCAACAGCGCTTTTTTGCAAGTCCAGCGAGATCTTGCCGGCAAGATGTTCTCTTCGGGAATAGGAATATGACAAAATACCTAACACAAGAGGGATTGGCGAAATTGAAAGAAGAACTTGGGCATTTGGAAAAAACCAAAAGGAAAGAGGTTTCGGAAAAGTTGAAGCAAGCCGTATCCCAAGGGGATTTAAGCGAAAATGCCGCTTATGACGCCGCCAAAGAGGAGCAAGGATTTATTGAAGGAAAGATAAGGGATTTGAAAAATATTATCGTCCAAGCCAAGCTTATTGTTGACAAAAAATCAAATGGCAGGATTGAAATTGGTTCAATCGCCGCTTTGTTTTCTAAAGACGGAAGAGAAGAGTTTCGAGTGGTAGGGCCGGAAGAAGCAGACGTCTTGAATAACAAAATTTCCTTTCAGTCGCCATTGGGGTCAGCGTTATTGGATAAAAAAAGAGGGGATATTGTGGAAATCAATACGCCCGGAGGCAAGAAGCAATATAAAGTTATCGCCGTTAAATGATTATGCCAATTAAGCTATGGGTGATTTTGGCTCGTTGAGACGAGAATTGAGGTTGTTTGCCAGCAAAAAGAAGGCGATAGTTTTGCAGAGATTTTTTAAAACCGGCCCTGGAGAATACGCAGAAGGCGATATCTTTCTTGGCGTTACTGTTCCCGACGCGAGAAGAATCGCAAGAAGGCATTTGGGGTTAAAATTGAAAGAGGTATTGGTTTTATTGAGATCAAAAATCCACGAGGAAAGATTGGCGGCTTTGCTGATAATGTTGGAAAAATTTAATCAGGAAGAAGACAAGATTTATAAAGCATATTTGAGGAATTTGAAGTATGTTAACAATTGGGATTTGGTTGATCTTTCGGCAGATAAGATAGCGGGGAGGCATTTAATAAACAGGCCGAAGCAAGATTTATATAAGCTGGCAAGGTCAAAAAATGTTTGGGCGAGAAGGGTGGCAATGATAGCCACTTTTTATTTTATCAAAAACAATCAATTCCAGGACGCTTTTAAAATTGCGCGAATTCTCCTGCAAGATAAGCACGATTTAATCCATAAGGCGGCAGGGTGGATGCTAAGAGAAGTTGGCAAGAGAGATTTTGGCGCAGAGGAAAAATTTTTGAGACGACATTATAAAGCTATGCCAAGAACAATGCTAAGATACGCCATCGAAAAATTTCCAGAGTCAAAGAGAAAACAATACTTGGCTTAATAATCGTTTGCAGTAAGACAGATTCTTTGGTAAAATTTCATATATGAGGAAACAGATTTCCAGCTTGGCAGACGCCGAACTGCCGCCAGAGAAAGAAGATTTTAGAAAGACTTTTCAATGGAGGATTTTCCGCATTATGGCGGAATTCGTTGAGGGGTTTAACTTTGTCGCCGATTTCAAAAAATCGGTTACCGTATTCGGTTCAACCGTTTTAAAAGAAAATAGTCCTCATTATCAAAAGGCGCGTCAGTTCGGAGAACTGATGGCTAAAGAGGGATACATGGTTGTTACCGGCGGCGGGCCTGGCATTATGGAAGCCGCTAACAGGGGAGCATATGAAGCCGGCGGCGAATCGGTGGGAATTAATATCCGGCTTGTAGAGGGAGAAAGGGCTAACCCCTATCTTAAAAAATCGATAGGGTTTTATTATTTTTTTGTAAGAAAGGTAATGTTGTCTTTTGCCTCATCCGGGTATGTGTTTTTTCCGGGCGGTTTTGGCACGCTGGATGAATTTTTTGAAATAGTAACGCTGATTCAGACAAAAAGATTGCCCAATAATGTTTTGGTGGTTGCGGTGGGCAAGGATTATTGGCAACCCCTGTTTGATTGGATAAGAAGCGGTCTCGCGGGAACGCACAAAACAATAAACGCGAAAGCGCTTGATATTTTCAAGCTCGTGGATACCCCGGAGGAAGCAGTTGTTCTTGTTAAAAATAATTCCAACAACAAAACTTTTGATATTTCAGAGTAAACTATGTTTAGATTAATTATTGTTGCGATGATAGTATTTGCGGTTTTTGCCTTGGGCTATCTTTTTTATACAAAACAGTTAACTTTCTAAAATAAATGCCTAAGAAAAAAGCAAAATCATTAAAAAAAATCATGAGGAAAACCATCCGTCAAGCGGCGAGCAAGATTTTTAGAGCGGGGAGAACAAAAAAGATTAATAAATTCATAACCGAGACAAAGAAAAAATCTTTATTCGTGGAAGAATTGCCTATGCGTATCGCCGAACAAGCGAAAAAACAAGCCATTAGCGATGTTAAAAAGACCAAAGTAAGGGTGATTGGGATTGGCGGCGGCGGAGGGTCGATTGTGTCGGAGTTAGCTTCTAAAATCCAGAAAGCCACATTTGTTGCGGCTAATACCGATAGTCAGGCGTTGAAATCAGTAAGCCGAAAAGTCATACGTTTTCAGTTTGGTCAAAATATGACTCGCGGTCTTGGCACGGGTATGAAGGGTGATATCGCTGAATTGGCTTCTCAAAACGAAAAAGAAAAGATTAAAAAATTGCTCATCGGACAAGATCTTTGTATTTTCGTAGCATGCTTAGGCGGCGGCACCGGCTCTGGCGCGGTTCCCATATTTTCCAAAATAGCGAGAAATTTAGGCAACATTAGCTACGGCATTTTTACTTTGCCGTTCAAGTTTGAAGGAGAGAGAAAAACGCAAGCGGCAATGGAATCGTTGCAGAAATTAAAGCCGCATTTGAACGCCATTTCCATCATTCCTAACGATAGAATTTTCCAAATAGTTGACAGAAACACTCCTCTAAAAACCGCCCTTTCGGCGGTAAATAAACATTTGGCTGATAGTTTAGAATCTCTATTGGAAACAATTTATGATCCCGGACTAATAAACATTGATTTTGCGGATTTGAAAACGGTTTTTGAGGGTAGGGGCAGATTAACCTATTTAAGCGCCACGGAGATCGCAAGCACTGACAAGAACGAAGAATTGGCAAAACAGATTTTGCATTTTCCTTTGTATGATTACACGATCAAAGGAGCAAAAGGTATCCTGTTTAATGTAGTCGGCGGCAAGGACTTGGGGCTGGCGGAGATTTCTCAAATATCCAAAATCGTTTCAGCCGCCGTCAACAGGCAAGCAAAAATCATTCTGGGTATTTCTCAAAACAGAGACAGCGGGGCTGGCCAAAAAGAAAAGAGAATTAAAGTGACTTTGTTGGCAACGGGGTGCGGACAAAGGGTTTTTGCTGAAAAACAGAAAAGGACAAGAAAAAAAATCACCAGAAAGAAAAAAGCAGATGGTGGCGCTAAAATAACGCAATCGGGAGGGACCGGAGCCAGTCCGTCAAAGACGGTAAAGAAGCGAAAATCAGCGGCGAAGAAAATTGGAAACAAAAAAGCCCCAAGGAAGATTGTTCCAGCAGCAGAAGCGACTATTCGGCAGAATTTTGACGCGACCTCGGCGCCCCAACCAGAGCAAGAGAGAATCGCAATAAAAGTTAGGCGCAACGCGTTGGAAGTGAAAAAAAAGATTGAGGAAGAGGAAAAAGAAATTATTTCCCAAGAGAATAGGTGGGAGATGCCGGCTTTCTTAAGAAGAAAGAACGGTAACCAAGAATAAATATGGAAAACGAAATTAAAAAAGCGATTTTGCCTATAGCCGGATTAGGCACAAGATTTTTGCCATTGTCTTTGGTTTTGCCAAAAGAGCTTTGGCCGTTGGCTGACGTTCCCGCTTTGCAATACATCATTGAAGAAATAAAATTAGCCGGCATTCAAGAAGTTATCTTGGTAATGTCGCCTGATAAAAAAATTATTATGGATTATCTGGGCGTGTTGCCGCGACAAAAGAGAATCGCCCGCGCTTCCAAGATAGAAAAGATATTAAAGGAAAGAAAAAAAGACAGTATTTTAGATTCTCTGAAAAAATTTCAAGAATCCTTAGAGGGTCTTGTTTTTTCCTGCCTTTTTCAAAAGAAACCTTTGGGTGATGGAGACGCTGTTTTACAAGCCGCCAAGGCGATAGGGAATGAGCCCTGCGCCGTTTTATTCGGCGACGACATAGTTGACGCTAAAATTCCTTGTATTTCGCAATTATTCAATGTTTTCAAAACCGGCGGCAAACCGGTGATGGCTTTATCTCATCTTCCCAAGGAGAAATTGCCGTCTTATGGCGTAGTGGATGTTGAAAAAATCGCCAACCGCCTTTTTAAGGTTAAAGGAATAATTGAAAAACCAGCCATTGACGAAGCACCGTCAGACCTGGCAGTTGTGGGGAAATATATTTTGACCCCGGAAGTTTTTAGCTACCTTAAAACAGTGGCGCCTGATAAATCCGGGGAAATAAAATTGGCTGGCGCTTTTGATCAAATGATAAAAGATGATAAAATAATTTATGGCTGTGAGTTTGACGGCAGATGGCTGGAATGCGGCAATAAATTGGATTGGTTAAAATCGCATTTCTATTTTTCGTTAAAGCACCCGCAGTATGGCCCAGAAATAAAAAGCTTTCTGCAAGAAATATTATGACAAAAACCAGCAAAGAAATTCTCAAAAATATTTATCAAAAAAGGCCTATAGACGCTAAAAAATATGACTATGGTCTGCTCCTTGTCATTGGCGGTTCTGAATTTTACTCTGGCTCGCCGGCTTTTTCC
>MHUC01000015.1:1699-2091 GCA_001823315.1 Candidatus Wildermuthbacteria bacterium RIFCSPHIGHO2_12_FULL_40_12 | reverse complement strand
CAAGGCCGGGGTAGACATGGTAAGGATTATTGCTCCTGCCAGAGCGGCTAATATTATCGCTTCCTTTAGCCCGGTTTTAGCGGCGTATCCTTTAAAAGGCGATTGGCTGACTAGAGAACACTTGCCGACGCTGATTTCTATGACAGAATCAGCTAAAACTGTAAGCCATGGAAAAACAGCAGTGGTTATTGGCGGGGGAGCCGGTAGGACCGAAGAAACACAGTCCGCGATCAGGGCATACTTGTCTGGCATTACGATATCAGCCGTGATTGACGCGGACGCTATTCACGCTATCTCCGAAGATCCGCAAATTATCGCTGGTAAGCAGTTTCTTATTACTCCAAACCTGTACGAATTCTTTATTTTAACCAAAAAAGATATTCGTCAATCGT
>MHUC01000015.1:0-1691 GCA_001823315.1 Candidatus Wildermuthbacteria bacterium RIFCSPHIGHO2_12_FULL_40_12 | reverse complement strand
GAGGCACTGGAGACGTGTTGGCGGGTGTTGCCGGCGCCATTTTGGCAAGAGGCGTTAATCCTTTTTTGGCAGGGCAATCCGCGGTTTTTATCAATGATTCCGCGGGAGAGTTAGCGGCGAAAAAATACGGCGAATCATTGCTGGCAACCGACGTTATTGAAGAAATAGCCAAGGTTTTAAAATAGTCAAATAACTAAAGACAGCCAAATGGATTGAATGACAAAGAAGCATCGCGGCGCATCAAAGCCGCGTTCTTTTATTCTTGTTTCTTCGTTTTCTGTCGGTTATAATAATAGAAATGAGCGCGAGACACAGTAAAATTAAATCTTTGAAAGCGAGAGAGATTTTAGATTCCAGAGGGAATCCTACCGTTGAGGTTGATTTACTTACGGATAAAGGGATATTTACATCCTCGGTTCCTTCCGGCGCTTCGGTGGGGAAATACGAAGCGGTGGAATTGAGAGATGAAGGAGAAAGATATAGGGGAAAAGGAGTTTTGACGGCAGTCAGTAATATCAATAAAATCATCGCGCCAAAATTAAAAGGCAAAGATTCTGCTGACCAGAAAGAAATTGACGATTTTTTGATAAGGCTGGACGGAACCGAGAATAAATCTCGCTTGGGAGCTAACGCAATTTTGGCGGTTTCAATGGTTTGTTGTCGGGCCGGAGCATCGTCAGAGGATATTTCTTTGTATAAACACATTAGGCAGATTAGCGGCATCAAATCTAAGGCGTATAATTTGCCATCGGCCAGTTTTAACGTAATTAATGGCGGAGCGCATGCGGGGAACGATCTGGACTTTCAAGAGTTTATGATTGCGCCACAGACGAAAACGTTTTCCGGCTCTTTTCAAATGGCGGCTGAAATCTATCAAGAACTGAAAATCATAATCAAGCGCAGATATTCTGCTGCGGCGATTAATCTTGGCGACGAAGGAGGATTTGCTCCTCCCGTGTCTCTTCCCGAAGTGGCTCTCGGGTTGATTTTGAAAGCGGCTGAAAAGATTAACTATGAAAGCAAGATAAAGATTATTATAGACGCGGCGGCTTCTCAATTTTTCGTCGGTGGCAGATACAAAACGAGATTTGGCATTTTTGCCGCCGAAGATTTATCGGATTATTATCTCGGATTAATAAAAAGATATCCAATAGTTGCGATTGAAGATCCTTTTGCTGAAAACGATTGGGACGCTTGGAAAATTTTTCAATCTGAATCTCAGAAGGTCAATACTGGATCATTGATAATCGGCGACGATTTGCTGGCAACCAATGCCGGCAGAATAAAGGAAGCGCAAGGGAAAAATGCCTGCAACGCCACCATCATTAAATTAAATCAAATAGGGACGGTAACTGAAGCAATGGAAGCCACAGAGTTGGCAAAGTCGTTTGGTTGGAAGATTATGGTTTCCCATCGTTCCGGAGAAACAAACGACGATTTTATCGCTGATTTTGCCGTAGGGATTGAAGCGGATTACATAAAGGCCGGAGCGCCGGCTCGCGGCGAAAGAGTGGCGAAGTATAATAGGTTGTTGAAAATAGAAGAACTTTGTTCGGGAAGGTAATTTTCGGTACACGCTCGTCCCGCCCAGCGAGCGGGACTCGCTCGTCCTCGGCTCGCTCTTTCACTTCGTTCAATCCTGCCCACTCGCCTGTGGATGGTACCTCAAATCACTTCCCTCACCTTGACTG
>MHUC01000014.1 GCA_001823315.1 Candidatus Wildermuthbacteria bacterium RIFCSPHIGHO2_12_FULL_40_12 | reverse complement strand
AAACGAATTCATCAGTAATTTCCCCTCCATCTTTAAGTGTGTTGAAATTTTTTGCGTGGCTTTTTGCCCAAAGAAGCAAAGCACCGTCAGTTCTATCTCCTATGATGTCATATTTATCCTGCGATCCTTTTTGGGCAAGAGAAGCGGTGTTACCAAGGATACAGGCGCGTAAGAGAGAACTGAATTTTTTTCTATTTCTGATCCAGTGTTTCTTCACCCTCATTGAATTTTCAGTAAGAGTACCAGTTTTATCAACCAACAAAACCTGAATCGATCCGAGTGTTTCAACAGCATGCATTTTTCTAATGATGGCATTCTTTTTGGCCATTCTTGTTGTGCCTATTGCAAGGGCAATTGTAATTACGGTCGGGAGGCTTTGTGGAACAGCCGCAACAGTGATACTTATAGATAAAAGAATTAAAGGAAAAAGTTCTCTGTTCTGAAAAAGTCCGATGGGTATAATTGATAAAGCCACAGCAATTGCAATAAAAGAAATTACTCTACCTAAGGCATTAAGACGTTGATTAAGCGGTGTTTTATCAGGAGAAAGTGTAGATAATGTTTCTGCTATTTGACCAAAATGTGTTTTCATACCGGTTTTTTGAATATTCAGGTGTCCTTTCCCTTTTACAACAAGAGTTCCTCCAAAAACCTCGGCATTTTGCTCTTTGGCAACCGGAAGAGACTCTCCGGTTAAGATAGATTCATCAACCTCCAGATCTTCATGGTGAAGAAGTATTCCGTCTGCCGGAATTCGGTCTCCTTCAGACAGAACTACGATATCACCCGGCACTATATCTGAGGTAGAAATCTCTTCTTCTTTTCCGTTTCTTACCACTCTTGACAGAGGCTTTACGTAATCTTTAAGTTTTTCAAGAGATTTTTCAGCGTTGTATTCCTGAATAAAACCTACGATTCCATTAAGAAGAAGAATTGCAAAAATAAATACAGCGTCTAAGATGGCACTAATAAAAAATGAAAAAATTGCAGCTAGAAACAAGATACCGTTAAGAAATGAAGGGAATTGAGATAAAAAAAGGATAATTGGAGAAAAAGATTTTTGCGCTGTTATCTCATTCTTACCATGAACTGCAAGAAGCTGATTTGCCTCATGACTGGTTAGTCCCTTTTCCATCATTAATTATTGTAGCATAGCTAAATGGATTCCTGTTTGGGGCGATATTGCAGAGCTTCGGCAATGTGAACGGGTTTTATCTTTATAGACTGTTCCAAATCTGCAATCGTTCTTGCAATTTTTATTGTCCTAAAATAAGATCTTGCCGAGAGATTCATTCGCTCAACAGCAAGTCTTAAAATTTCCAAACTTTCGGGGGATAAAACACAAAATTCTTTTACGTCGCGTGTAGACATTTCGGCATTTGATGTAATTTTATATTTTCGTCCAGAGGACGATCCGCCTTTGGCGGAAAATCTTTTAAGCTGCATATCTCTTGCCTTTTGAACTCTTTTTCTTATTTCCTTTGATGTTTCAGCTTTTAAATTTTTTTCGTTTGAGACGAGCTTCTCTGTCTTAACGGCTGGGACATCTAAATGAATATCTATTCTATCAAGCATTGGTCCTGAGACCCGTTTTTGATACCTAAGTATCTGATTTAAATTGCATTTGCATTCTTTAGTCTTATCGCCATAAAATCCGCAAGGGCATGGATTTTGCGCCGCAATAAGCATAAATTTGCAAGGGAATAAAACCCGTCCGCTTGCTCTTGAAATTGTGATATTACCATCTTCCATTGGCTGTCTTAACGCTTCCAAAACGTGGCGGGGAAATTCCGGAAATTCGTCCAAAAATAAAACTCCCCGGTGGGCTAAGGAAATTTCTCCTGGTTTTGGAACGTTTCCTCCTCCGATTAGTCCAATATGGGAAGTCGTATGATGAGGAGATCTAAACGGCCTTTTGGATACAAGAGATTTTTTATCCAAAAGGCCTGAAATACTATAAATTTTTGTAGTTTCTAATGCTTCCTCAAATGTAAGTTTTGGAAGGACTGATGGAAGTGTTCGCGCCAACATTGTTTTTCCGGCACCCGGCGGGCCTTTTAATAAAATATTGTGGGCTCCTGCTGCTGCAATTTCCATTGCCCTTTTTGCCTGTTCTTGTCCCCTTATGTCGTTCATGTCAAGATCAAAAATCTCATCTTTTAAAAATGAGTTGATATTAATATGTTTTTGCGGTTTTATTTCTTCCGCCGCTGTCAGATGTTTAAAAAGAGAGATAAGAGATGGGACGGGATAAATTTTTATTCCCGCAAGTATCGATGCTTCATTTGCGTTTATACTCGGCAGAAAAACTCTTTTAAGTTTTTTATTTCTTGCCATTATAGCTTGAGGCAAGATTCCGTTTGTGTGTCTTAGTCTTCCATCCAAAGACAGCTCTCCTAAAAAAAGAGCATCGTCAATTTCTGCTTCTAACTGCTCGGATGCAAGAAGAATTCCAAGAGCAATCGGCAAATCATAAGATGGTCCTTCTTTTGGTAAATCTGCAGGTGCTAAATTTACAGTTATTCTTTTGGCAGGAAAATCTGCGCCAGAGTTTTTAATTGCAGAGCGGACTCTTTCTCTTGATTCTTCAACTGCTTTATCGGGTAGCCCGACTATTGTAAAGGATGGAAGGGAACCCGATGAAACGTCCACCTCTACATCCACTGGGATTGCTTCCAAACCTACCACTGCTGATGACTGAACTTTGGCTATCATCTTTTAGTTCAAATGCGTCTATGGGAATTTCTCCCTGAATGATTACTTGCTTACTTTTAACTATAACTTTACTTACCAGCAAACGCAATAATTCTTGTCTCTCAGCAAACGTGAGGTCTGCAATGTTTTTCCGAGCAATAGCACAATATTGCTCAATTTTCTCTGGCGTTACTCTTATGTTTATTTGGGATGGTTGATTTAGCAACTCCTTTTTCTCATTTTCAATTTGTTTCTTCTGTCGGTTTATGTCCTTTATCTGTATATCCAGTTGGTCAAGAGAGAGAATATCCTTGCGGTAGGCGGTAACGACTTTATCTTCCTCTGC
Source organism: Candidatus Wildermuthbacteria bacterium RIFCSPHIGHO2_12_FULL_40_12 (assembly GCA_001823315.1). Taxonomy (GTDB): domain Bacteria; phylum Patescibacteriota; class Minisyncoccia; order Minisyncoccales; family 2-12-FULL-40-12; genus 2-12-FULL-40-12. Next base: position 5,356 of record MHUC01000014.1, on the reverse strand, counting down.
TGCTATTCTGTCAAGTCTACGACCCAGCTCCAATAACTGATTTTTCATTTCTTCTTGTTCTCCAATTTTATTTGCGTGTAAATCTTGAAGCTGTTTCAAGATTATATCTGGATTATTGAGAGCATCAACGATTTTACTCCATACCAGCGTTTCAATTTTATCTACAGGAATAGTTAAAGCAGTACAAATTCGTTTTTCTGGAAACCTTCTGACTCTGTCTGTAGAACGATAGTAACGATATTTTTTTTGTCCATCTCCCGACATCCTTGCCCCGCATCCGCAACCGCAAAAGAGAAGTCCTGATAGGAGATAGGGGAATTTTTGATTACGCTTGCTGAAGAAAGAATTATTTTTCAACTGCTCTTGAGTTCTGTAAAACAAATCTTCATTAACTATAGATGGAACAGCGATGGGTAGCCATTCCTCTATGGGTTTATATATCCTTCCTGTTTTCTTCATTCGTTTATAGCCATTATTTCTGGGTTTTGTGGGTACAACTGAAAGAGTTTTGTTATAATATGATTTCCCAATGTAATCTGTCCTTCGGAGTAGTCTTGAAAGGGTGCTATTTGACCATATTGTTTTGCCACTTTTTGTAGCTTCTACCTTTTGTTCATGAAGTCTTCTTCGCACCTCTGTTAGGGAACATCCTTCATTTCCTACCCATTCAAAGATCATTCGGACTACACTGGCTTCTTCTTCAAGAATTTCATACCATCTTTCTTCCTTGTTGTGATCTGGTCTAACATATCTATAACCAAAAGGGGCTTCATGCCCAACTAACTTTCCTTGCTTTGCTCGGTGGAGTCTTCCTCTACGAGTTCTCTCTCTAATTTTTGCCCTTTCATACTCAAAAAATACGCCCTTGATCCCCTGTAAAACCTTATCTTCCTCTGTTTCAGCTTTCCGTTCTTGAAGAAAGATTACTTCTATGCCTTTTTCTTCAAGCTCCTCTACTACAAGTTCTTGTAGCCAGTACTTTCTTGCTAATCTGCTTCGGTCAAATATGTAAAGAACATCAAACTTACTCTGAGCAGCATCATCACGCAATTTGTCTAAATCGGGTCTTGCAAGCAAATCTCCAGCCCATCCGTTATCAACATACTCACCGACTAATGGATTACCATCTGCTTTTATCCGTTCAACGAGAGCCGAAATTTGCGAGTCCTTAGTGTCTTCCTTTTCAGCAAGACTTGGACTTTCTCTTACATAATAAGCTGCTCTTTTCATTTTTTTATTTTGTATATATTAAGCGTAGCATAGAGCACACTGATGTCAAGTGTATAGCCTGTCAAATCAGTCTAAACTCAATACTCCAGCGTTGTTTATTAAGTAAGACACCTCCTCTCCAAGCATGATTGAAAGTCTGCTTACTTGTTTCCTGTTGAAAGTTGCCAGGTTAGAGATGACTCTTATTTTATTTTTTCCTACCCGTTGTGCAGTTTTTTCCTCCTTGACGATTTTTAATAAAGGCTTCATACGTTTATGTTGTTTACAAATAGCATTGGTACTCATAGACGAATCTTTCTCTTTTTACGAAACTTAATTGTGTATGTGAAATATGCAGATGGATTTTCAATGGTTTCCCATCCATATTTGTGGAGTTTCATCATACGATTGATGTTGCGGTTTATTGCTCGTGGAGTCCAATGCTGAGCGGTATACAACCAGTGCCCAGGTTTACTTTTATGGGAACTAAAGAGCTCTTCCAAAAGGGAAGCTATTTTTTTAGGTGGAGTACGATAACGGCATGTTTTTAACTCTGAGATAACTTCAAGTTTTCTATGAGTTAACTCTGATTTAACGCTGAGTTTACTGCTATCATTACCACTCCCACTAACACTGACACTATCGTTGGTTGTCTCTTTTTCTTTGTTGTAGGTTTCTTCTTTCGGTGTGGTTTCTTCAATCGTCTCGCAAGCTAAAAGCTGGTCCCAAGCGTCAAAACTAGGTCTTGTTGGGTCGTATTGTGCGTGATAAACATTCCTAATAAGATTTATTGCTTCCTCAAGAGTCAGCTCCGCCCTAATTTGCTCTTCATGTATTTTGTAAATCATAATTTTTCCTAATTTTTTCTAGCCTTCTGGGTTGATTTTTTAACAAATTATTTATTGATTTTTCAAAAATTAATTCGTAAGCTCTTTGTAACCGAAGAGCATTATCTTTACTTGGAGAGAACTCATATTTGACTTCAAATGTTTTTATGTCTGTCATAAATACAATCTATTTTTCAAGCTCTTGCTTTGCATAAATAGGAGATGAGGATTGACAGATAGGGAGTCGTTGAAGTATGCATCAATAGTTTCGGGTATCTTGGGATTATTCTCAAACAGGAATATAGCTTTTTTAGGGGTGGTTTTATCAATATCAAGAAGTTTGAATCCTAAAGTCAGGAGTAAGGCGGCAACTTCAAAGTCAGCTAATTGATACTCATCAGCTTTCATGCTCATATAAGTGGAGTTTATATGAGTGAGTTGGGCTTGTGGAGTTAACAGATTGGGAGATTATCTGTTACCAGTCATTCTTTTGTATCTCTTAACAGCCTCAATTACAGTATGCCTTTCAACTCTATCTTTTTGTGCAATTTTTCCATATCCTTCACCATTTCTGTTTCGCCAATACCAATCCCTGTCTCTTTCAAGAATTACAAGAGTTTTTGATTTTCTTGATTCATCTAAAACTTCTAGGAATCTCATCAAGCCCAAAAGACTCAAATCATAGTTTTTCCAGAGAGTTCCAAAACGGACACAATCTGATAAGAGTTCATAAAATGAAGTTGGTAATTTCAGTTTTTTCAAAGAAGCTCTTAGTGCCCTTTGATATTGTGTTTCTGTCTCTTTTGGAGATTTATTACGCCACTTCCTAATGAGCTTCACAATTTCTTTCTCAAACTCTGGCCTATCTATTAGTAGAGAAATTTCTTGAAATTTTCTTTTGTTGGGCACAAGAATTTTAATAGGTAAAATGCTCATACTCATATTCCCTCAATTTTACCACTAAACAAATAGCGTTGCAGAATATGCAGTTCCAAAAATAGCTTAAGGAATGTACATTCAAAGTGAGAAAGATGCGTACCTGCTGGTACACTGGTAGTCTGCTACTGTGTCGGGGTAGGCAATTCTGTGAGGTGTAGCTATCAATACAGCCCTTCGTATTTGATATTTACAGTTGGCAAAGGCTTTTCATGATAGTATTTCTCAATCTTATAGCTTCCATTGACGTTACGCATTACAAGAGTTAGGTTTTCAACTCTAGCATCATAGTCAGCGGTTGAATTGTCATAAAATGTTCTCAGTTCTTTCAAGGTTACCTGTATCGCACCATCCTGCTTTTCTATTCTTCTTACCATGTACCAGTTGAGATACGAAGGGAATCCTGCGGTAATGTACAGCCTAGGTTTTGAATTGATATCCTTACCTTCCAAGTGATCCAGCCAACCTTTTTCATCATTATTTACTGGTGGCGTAAACAAATCTAATACCTTCTTTGCCCTCCTTTCGTATTGTAGCGTTTCAAATGTTTTTACAAGCTGTATGATTTCCTCTTTTTCCTTATCCGTTACATTTTTAACATCGTAAGGATACTTTAACTCCAACTGGGCGACTTTTGAGCTTTCGGGTGATGTGTTTGGTGGGTTCTGCGAAGAAGGGGCTAAGTACGGCTTTATAACAGCTAGAACACCTGCTAGAGCCAGGATACTGACGAGTAGGATTACTAATTTATTCTTCGTGAACATAGGAATAGGTTACGAGTCTTATTTAGGGCTTCTGTAACGCTTCTAGGCTTCAGTTTAGCATAAAAAGGTAGATTATTTATTATACTCCTGAAGCCTTTTTTCAACACAATTCACTAGAAATTCATCTTTCTTAGAGAGAACAGCAAACGTAAACTCTGTTATTTTCTGTTTCATTTCTTCTTCGGTCAACTCTCCAGCGACAACTTGTCCAGACCAATAACGTATTCCAGCATCATTATTAGAAAGCTCTTCAAACTCTTTTAGACAGATTTCATAGGTTTGCTTCCTAAGACTGATTTCCTGTTGTTGCGATCTCAATTCCTGCTGTTTTGGCAGAGAGATTAACAGGTAATACGCTATTGCAATAGCAATTAAAATCAGTGCACCAGATACTATTTTATTATTTTTCAGCTCCATATTATTTCTTCTTGTAGTATAGCACTAAACTAATAAAATTGTTACTCACAGTGGATAGTTACTCTCTGTATCATTCTTTACACTGATGGCATGGGTATACAAACAATACCTCTGCCATACAAACACACCCTTAAGCAGTTTGGGCAAAATTTGCAGAGATTGAGAAAGGAGAAGGAGATCTCTCAGGAAAAGCTTGCGGAAAAGGTAGGAGTGCATAGAACCTATTTGAGCTTGGTAGAGCAAGGTCAAAGAAATCCATCTTTGAAGTTTGTGTACAGAGTTACGAAAGCACTCAATACCAATTCTTCCAAGCTCCTTTCCTTTTAATTCCTTAACACAGTGCTTAAACAAGGCGTGAATGTCCTTCCTGCCCCCTTTTCAATACACTATTCAACTCTAATCTGTTCACTCTGTATCTCATACATTATTTAGCCTTGTTGGAAGCTGATTTTGCTTTCCTGATAACCTAGTTCTGTGATTAGCCTCTGTGACATTTTAATTTTCTGTGATAGGTCTGTGGACTTTCTGTGATACTTCTTTGACTATTTTGGCTCATATTTATTGTGCATCTTCTTTTTGTCCAGTTTTCTCAGCTCCCATACCAGCTTTTTATACTTATCATCAGCGATTGATACATGGTTATTCAGCAAGATGCTCTCATAGTAGAAAACCTCATCCTTATTCCGTTGGTAGTTGCCTTCCATTTGCTTGATCCGTTCTCTCCCTCGTAAATTGTGCTCATCCAAATCTTGAGTTTCTATTTCTTCTCTCCATCCCATTTCCCTTTTTCTGTCTAGCCAATCGTTGGCATGGTCAATTTCACGGCTCTTGGGGCTTCTACAGAGGTACAGGACAGCCATTGTCGGGTGAAATGTCTCTACATAACCATTCCTGTTAACCCTCTCGTTGAGCTGGGCTAAGCTGTTTATAAGAACAGGGGCAAAGGAGTCTGCTAGTCCGAAATCTTCAACCACTATTACACTTATTCTTCTCCAAAAATAGCCAATGTAGCCTCCGTGTATCATTTCATAAGCCCAATACAAAGCTCTTTCTTCTTGCCCTCTGCGAATACTTTTCTGCAAGGCACTTACCACTTCATCTAATCTGTAATTATTTTTCGTCTTGAGTTCAAACCCTCTGCTTTTTTGGAGCTTTTCATCCTCATTGTCTTTAGAAACTTTTAGCAATTGTGGCTGCGTTGAT
>MHUC01000013.1:10309-29529 GCA_001823315.1 Candidatus Wildermuthbacteria bacterium RIFCSPHIGHO2_12_FULL_40_12 | reverse complement strand
TTTTGGGGACGAAAAAAGCAAGAAAAATTTCTGGTTTTGGATATTGGCACGGAAGCCGTCAAGGTTTTGGTCATTGAGAAAAAAAAAGAACAAAGCGTTTTGGTGTCGGCCAACTTAGAATATCTTCGATCGTCTGAATGGCAAGAGCCGTTAAAAACAATAGAGAGCGTTTTGTCTGCTAATAGAAAGTTTTTAGCCGAGAGTAATGTTCTTTTAAGTTTGCCTCCTCGCATCTTAGGAGGCAGAATCGTCTACTCGTCTTTTGTGAGACAAAAAAATACCGGACTTATTAGCGATAAAGAATCAATAAAAATAATTGAAGAGATTTTAAACAGAGCCAAGCGAGAAACAATAGACCAAACGTCTTTGGAGTGGGGGATTTTACCCAAGGATATACATTTTTTTTCCTTGAAGCTATTCGCGATGAAGATAGATGGTTACGAGATCCCCGATATTAAAGGTTATGATGGAAAGGTTTTATCGTTCGGCGTATTAGCTGTTTTTTTACTTCAGGATTATCTTAAAGGCATAGAAAGAATATTTAAATCTTTCGGCGTTAAACATTTTAAGCTAACGCATTTGGCGGAATGGTTTTTGGAGCCGAGCGGTTTCTATCCGGCCAACAGTATTTTTTTAGATATCGGTGGGGATAATACTGCTATTTTTTTTGTGAAGAATAACAAGCTATACGCTATGGATAAGTTTGAAATTGGAGGGAGAAATTTCTCTCGGACCATCTCTTTCGCGCTTGGCATCAATGAAACCGACGCAAGATTGCTAAAGGAAAATTACACTAAGAAATTATTGAGTCCGGATGCGCAGAGCAAGATGTTTAATCTATTTGTTGATTCCAAGAAAGAATGGTATAAAAATTTAGAGAGCAGAATTACGGATAAAATGTTATCTCCCGGATTATTTGTTTTCGGCGGTGGCGGAACCATCTTGGAAATAGAGGAAATTTTAGAAGAAAGAGCCGAAAGTAACGATCTGGCTGGGCGGCGCGCAAAGTTTATTTATCCTGATGATTTGCGGTTGTCGATTCGATTTCGGGACGAAGAATTACGGCATCGGATAATGCGCGATCCTCAATACGTGTCTTGTTTTATGTTGTATGCCGCCAATCAAGAAGACCGTTGATAGAGTTAATTTTTAGTCCAAATGTTTTCAACAAAATAATGAATATGACAGAAAGAGTTATCGATATTCGCCATCCGCAGATTGCCGGCCAGCCAGAAATCAAAAGAATCTCGCAAAAAACCATTGCTGGAAGAAAGCATTCTGTTAAAAAAACTTCCTTTTGGATTATCGGTATTATTGTTATTGCGGCGTTAGTCCTCGGTTATTTTACTTTGTCTCAAGCAACGATAGAGATTTGGCCCGTAACAACAACGGTTGAAACAAAAGAAAGAGTAGAGATCGATACTAACAATGGTGAATTTGATCTTGCCAGGAAAATTTTGCCAGGCAAGATTTTTGAAGAATCATTAACGGTTTCCCAAAGTTTCACAGCTTCTGGTAGGGCGGAAAAATCTGAAAAAGCTAAAGGCGTAATCCAGGTTTATAACGCGTATTCAGATGTCGCCCAGGCGTTGGTAGCCAATACTCGTTTTATTTCGGCAGAGGGAAAATTGTTCAGGTCGGCAAACGCGGCAACGATCCCCGGAGGGAAGTATGACGGAAAAGGAAAATTGACGCCGGGTTTCGTTGATGTTGAAGTGGTCGCGGCTGAAGCAGGAGAAGAGTATAATATCGGGCTGTCAACCTTTTCGGTCCCTGGGTTTTTTGGAACCCCCAAATACACTTCGTTTTACGGAAAATCTTTTTCTCCTATCGCTGGAGGTTCCGTCAAAGAGGTGGCCCAAGTGACGCAGTTCGATTTAGACAAGGCCAGGTTAGAGATAACTGATAAGCTGTTACAAGAAAGCAAGAATCTATTGCGGCAGAAAATGGTTGCTGATTTTATGTTGTTAGACGAGTCCATAGAGCAGGGCGAGGTTGAGATTAATTATTCTGTTCAGGCGGGCGGGGAAGCGGAGAGTTTTAATGCGGAAGCCAAAGGGCATTTAAAAGTTATAGCTTTCAAGAAGTTTGACTTAGAAAATTTTGCTAAATCATCGATTATTACTTCTCTTGCCGAATCTTCTCGGTCAGATGATGTTTTAGACGAGAACCTTTGGGGTGAAACAAAAGTCCAAGACGTAAGTTTGGAATTGGATTATCAATTTGTTGCAATCGATTGGCAAACAGGAAAACTTGTCTTGGACTTGAGTTTTTCCGCTAAAACTTACCCGGAATTACAGGAAGATGTTTTGGGGGCGGCTGTGTCTGGTAAGCGCCTTAACGAAATTTATGCTTTTCTCGGAGACCAGGCAAATGTCAAAGAGTCGAAAATTAATCTTTGGCCATTCTGGGTTCAGAGGGTGCCGCAGGAGAAATCAAAAATTGAAATTAAATTAAATCTTAATAATTAAGGCGGTGATTCTTTTTTTGTTGTCAAAAAAAAAGCAGAATTGCCAAATACCGCTTTTGAATTGACTAGTTTTATTATTTTTGTTATATTCTACAATTGACCAGATAATGCAGAACAGTAATTTACGAAAATCCGGCCAGATAATGGAAGCCCTTCCGGGAATCCATTTTAAGGTCCGCCTCGATGACGGTAATGAAATTATCGCCCATTTAGCTGGGAAACTTCGACTTCACAGAATAAAAATTATACCGGGAGATAGGGTGATCGTTGAAATGAGTCCGTACGACGAGAAAAGGGGGAGAATAGTGTATAGAGAGAAATAAGCGCTCACGATTACTGATCCATTCGTCAATAATCTCTAAGATTTATTCGCGACGATTGGCGAAACAATTTGCAAGCATTCATAGTTTATGAAAGTACGACCGTCAGTTAAAAAAATTTGCAATAATTGCAAAATAGTTCGGCGTCAAAGCCGATTATACGTTATTTGCAAGAATCCAAAGCATAAACAGCGTCAAGGATGAGCGCCGCAGTTAGGTTAAAAACTAAAATCGAAAAAGTAGAAACAAACAATTAATTTTATCTGTAATTTTAACTTTTTCATTTTTAATTTTTCGTTTGAAGTATGCCGAGAATTATTGGGATCAATATCCCAGACAACAAAAGAGTAGAAGTATCTTTAACTTATATTTACGGTATTGGTCGGTCTTTGGCGCGCAGAATTTTGCACAAAGCCAATATCCAGCCGTCGATTAGAGCAAAAGACTTGACGCCAGATCAGGTCGGGTTGCTCAAGGAGATAATTGAAAAACAATACAAGACCGAAGGAGAGCTAAGGAGAGAGATTATTACGGCAATTAGAAGATTAAGAGAGATTGGTTCTTGGCGTGGCTCGAGGCACACTAAAAGATTGCCGGTTAGGGGTCAGCGTACAAAAACAAATAACAGGACGGTAAGAGGAAACGTTAGGAAGACGGTGGGGTCCGGCAGAAAGCCAGCCGCCACGCCGACCTAATTTTTTGCTTCGCAAAAGGAAATCCTAAATTCAAAATTTTTATTTCTAACAATTTAGGATTTAGAAAGTAAAGCTTAGCGTTTCTGTTGCGGAATTCAGCATTATGGGTAAAAAACGTATCATATCTCAAAGTGAAGAAGAGCTGTTGAAAGAGAAAGATAAATTGGAATCAGCTTTAAGTAAAGAAGTTAAGATAAAGTCCTTGTCGAAAACCAAAGAGGGCCGGATTTATATTTTCTCTTCGTACAACAACACTATTTTGACTTTAACCGATCTGGACGGCAAAGTTTTGTCTTGGGCCAGCGCGGGTCGTCTGGGTTTTAAAGGCGCCAAGAAGGCAACGCCTTTCGCCGCTTCTAAGGTGGCCGAGACAATAACGCAAGCGTCAAAAAAAATAGGCATTGATAAAGTAGATATCTTGGTCAAGGGAATTGGTTCTGGCAGGGAGTCGGCGGTTAGGTCGCTGGTGACTCGCGGCCTTAATATTATGTCGATCAAAGACATAACGCCTATTCCTCATAATGGCTGCCGGCCTCCAAAAGTAAGAAGAGTATAGATTGACGATATGACGAATTCAAAACACAAAATGTGCAGGAGATTGGGGATAAAGCTTTGTACTTCAGTCAAATGCCCGATAGTGAAAAGGCCTTATCCTCCAGGGCAGAAAGGGAAAAGAAGGACAAGGGCTCTTTCCGAATACGGAAAAGAATTAAGAGAGAAACAAAAGCTAAGAACTTGGTATAACTTACAGGAAAAGCAATTCAAGAAGTATGCCAAAGACATTTTGTCGTTAAAACAGAGAAAAGAAGATGCTGCCACTCTCTTTATCAGAAAATTAGAAAATCGTTTGGATAATGTAGTGTTTCGATTAGGATTTGCAAGCTCAAGAAGACAAGCCAGACAACTAATTTCCCATGGCCATATTAAGGTGAATGGAAAAATAATCGATATCGCTTCTTTTGAGGCGCGGAAGGGAGATATTGTTGAGGTTGACCAGAAGTCAAAATCCAAGAACATTTTTAAAGACGTTTTAATTGTGCTAAAAAAGCATCAGCCGCCTTCTTGGCTCAAGCTGGATGCAGAAGCATTCAAGGGAGAAGTGATGGGTCAGGCCTCATTGGAGGAAGCCGCTCCTCCGGCAGAGATATCATTGATATTTGAATTCTACTCCAAATGAAAAACTTATTGGATTATTTTCTTAAAAAAAGCGCCGAAGCGCATTTAAATTAAACCAAGATTAAACAATATGATACCATTGCCTTTGCAGCCAAAAATATCTGATAAAAAAGACAATAAAGCCACTTTCCAAATGGAGGCGATTTATCCAGGTTACGGAGTAACTATTGGAAATTCTTTGAGAAGAGTTTTGTTTTCGTCATTGCCCGGAGCCGCCATCACTCAATTCAAGATTAAAGGAGTCCAGCATGAATTTTCCACATTGCCCGGAGTAATGGAGGATATCTTAACTATAATGCTTAATCTTAAACAATTAAGATTCAAGGTTTTTTCAGACGAGCCGCAGAGAGCCATTCTTAAGGTAAAAGGAGAGAAAAAGATTACTGCCGCCGACTTCAAATTACCATCACAAATAGAAATAGTTAATAAAAATGTCCATATAGCTACTTTAACGACGAAATCAGCCGAGCTGGACATGGAGATACAAGTCGAGAAAGGAGTTGGCTATTCCCTTAAAGATTCTAGGAAAAAGGAAAAGTTGGGGATAGGAGAAATTGCTCTCGACGCTATCTTTACCCCTATCAGAAAAGCGAGTTACCGTGTTGAAAATATGAGGGTTGGAGAAAGAACCGATTTTGACCGTCTCTTTTTAGACATAGAAACAGATGGCACAATCGCGCCAGAAGAAGCATTATTGCAATCTTCGCGTATTTTAATTAACCATTTTTCCATTATCAACGATTGGGCGGAAAAACTGGAGAAACCAAAAACAGCAAAAAAGAGAGATGAATCGGAGGATGCATCCAAAATTAAAGTTGAAGATTTGAAATTGTCCACCAGAACCCTTAATGCCCTGACTGATAGCAACATTAAAACAATCAGCGGGCTCATTAAAAAGAGCGAAAAAAGCATTTTGGCTTTGGAAGGAATGGGCGAAAAAGGAGTGAAAGAAATAAAGCGGAAATTAAAAAAATTCGGCTTAGAATTAAAATAGATCTTATTAAAACGAAACACTAATGAAAAAACTCAAGAAGGGCAGAAAATTCTCTCGTAAAAGAGATCAAAGGAAGGCTTTTTTAATATCATTAGCTCGCGCTCTTTTCTTAAAAGAGAAGATTAAAACCACTGGAGCGAGGGCGAAAGAACTTTCTGGCTTCGCCGAGAAATTAATCACTAAAGCTAAAAACAATGGTTTGGCTTCCAGGAGACAATTGATAAGATTGTTTTCTCCGAAAATAGTTAAAAAATTAATAGAAGAAATTGCTCCAAGACATAAAGAAAGGAAAGGAGGTTATACCAGGACGGTAAAATTAGGAAAAAGACAGACAGATGGAGCCGATTTATCCATTATTTCATTGATTAAGTAACTAATAAAAAATGGTTTACGTTCAAAGAAAGGAATATATTGTTGATGCCGAAGATAAGGTTTTGGGCAGATTGGCTACCCGTATCGCGGTACTGCTTCGAGGTAAGAGTAAGCCCGATTTTGCGCCCAATAAAGATATTGGAGACTTTGTTGCGGTTAAAAATGTTGTCAAGCTGAAGGTAAGCGGCCGCAAATTAGAACAGAAATCTTATTTTCGGCACAGCGGATATCTTGGAGGAGTTAAAAAAACTCCGATGAAAAAAGTTTTTGCAATTGACCCTGGAGAAGTGTTGAAAACTGCTGTTTTTGGAATGTTGCCAAAGAATAAATTAAGAAATCGGCAGATTAAGAGATTGAGAATGATAAAGTAAGACAATCTATGGCAAAATCATCCCCAATGAAAAATAAGGATAAGGTATTGAAGGTCAAAAAAAAGACAGTAGCCAAGAAAGAAGTTGCCGTTAAGGAAAAACCGAAAATAGTTGTTGTCAAAGACAAACCAGACAGTTATATTGAGGCGGTTGGCCGTCGCAAAACAGCGGTGGCGCGAGTGCGACTTTTTACTCACGGGGAAAAGACGCTTTCAGTCAATGATAGGCCTTATCAACAGTATTTTCCAACGCTTGAACTTCAGCGGATTGCCGTTGCTCCGTTGCAATTAATGAATTGCCTGGATCAATTCAGAGGAACCGCAAAGATTAGAGGAGGCGGCTCAAAAGCGCAAGCCGAGGCATTGCGACATGGGTTGTCCCGCGCCTTAACTTTGTTCAACGCGACTTTCAGGAAGAGATTGAAAAAAGCAGGATTTCTTACTCGCGATTCCAGGATGAGGGAAAGGAAAAAGTTTGGTCTGAAAAGAGCCAGGCGAGCGCCACAGTGGGCAAAGCGATAGGGATTGCTTGGGCAGATTTTTCAAAGATACACAGTCAATTTTCCAGCGAGAAATTGCTGTTCATCTCTCGGCGGACAACTTCTTACTTCGTTCGAAGACCATGCTTGACCGCCTCCGAGGTGATCCTTGAAAATTCTGCCCTCGCTTTTGAGAGAAAAGGAGACAGTAGATTGGCGAGTATTCGCCATTGTAATTGGTAGTATTATTCGTGGTTATGCTTAAAGAGCTAATTGATCAATTTTACTCGGATAATCATAAGGACAGAGATCAAAAGCGTTTTTATATTACCGACGCTGGCCGATGCGGTCGCGCTATTTTTTTTAAGTTCAAGAATGTTCCTCGGCAGGAGCTTGAGCCCAGAATGCTGCGGCTTTTTGATCACGGCGACTATATCCAAATGCAGATTCTGAACTCTCTATTTAGCTTGGGAATAGTTCGGGCTTCGGAAATTAGAATTCCGCCGCAAGAAATAATCTCTGGAAGGGCGGACGCCATTATCACTCTGGACAACGAACTGTACGTAGTTGATTTTAAGAGCATGAACAGTATGATTTTTAAGAGACTGGAAGAACCGAAAGAAGAGAATGTCAATCAGCTTCAGCTCTACTTGCATTATTTCAAGATACCCAAAGGAATTCTACTTTATGTGAATAAAGACACTTCGGATCTGAAAGAATTTTTAGTCAAATACGATAAAGTCAAAGCGGTAAAATTATTGGAAGACCTAACAAAGTTAAAGAGTAAAATCGATACCGATATTGTTCCAGAGAGAATTCCTGGTTATCCTGACGACTGGCAGTGCCGCTATTGTCAGTTTAAGAGTATTTGCAAGACCGCCGGAGAAAAAGCGTTGAATTGGAACGACTTTAGGGAAAAGATAGAATCTATTAAAGAAAATGGTAATTAAAAGAGGATATTAAAACAGCGATTTTAAGCTGTTTTTAGTTTCCGGAATAATTATCTGTCAAAACGATAAAGCTAAAAAAGCGGCTCTGAAGACAATAATTTTCCTTCGCTGAAAACGTAGAGCTTTTTGTCTAATTGGTTAAAGCGCATTTCAGGATTTTTAAATTCCGCCAAGTCAACGATGTTAATCTGGTCGCGGTCGTCAATTTCCGCGATTTTTATTTTGTCTCCAGCGCTGAAAACAAGATAATAAGAGCCGAACCAAAAAAGATTATCAATTTTTTCCGAAAATCTTGTTAAGAATATTTTTTCCCCAGATTTTTTTTGGGGCTGATGAGTTTGTTCCTTAGGGAATAAAACCCAGATTTCAAACTCTGAAGCATAGGCGATTTTTCCTGCATCCGGAGAAATTTTTAGGTCAGTATTTTTTTCAAGGAGATTTGTGAATTCTTTCTTTTCTTGATCAAGGGTATATAAATTTTTTTCTTCCGATTTGATAAAAACATAGCCGTCCAGAACGATAATTTCGTATTTTGTTTCTTGTTGTATTGGGAAGGGCGATTCACTAATCTTTGCCCGAGAGTCGAAACCGAGATCTGTCTTGTAAAGATGGCCGCTACTTTCAAGATAGTAAATGTGTCCGTCAGAAACAGCAAAGTCGAGAACAATGCCTGATTCAAAAGGGGTAATTTTCTTTTGGGAAAGATCGCCTTCTTTTAACTTATTTTCGTCCAGTAAGAAGAGTTTCTGCGCGTCTCTGGGATGAAAAACGATTTTTTCAACCTCTTTCCCCAAGAAATCAAGCGAAGTCAGCCTTACCGGCGTTGCCCCCATGTCTATGAGGAAATAGCTATTTTTCTCTTTTAACCCCGCTTTAAGTAAAGCTCTCTTGCTGTCCGGAGAAAACTCTAAGTCGTTGAAATCAGCGCCGTCTTTGGCGATATCAGTTGGTTTCAAGATATGACTTTTGATATTTATTTCCAGGTTGAATGATTTTAATTCCCAACTGTCTCCTTGTCGCTCTAAAAAGATTATTTTCTTTTCGTCCGGCGCGAAAAACACATCCTGTATTGCCGACGCCAAGACGGAGAATGATAGTTCTTGATTGACCAAGACGATATTTCTTGCGTCAGTTACCTCTTTCTCTTTGACTTCTAAGCTTTTAGTCCAAGGAAAATACCCGTCTTTTTTGATTTCTACCTTATATCTTCTTGGCAAAAGGTTATCGATATAGGAAGAGTTAAAAAGAAAATCGGTTCTTTTTCTGATTTTATCGTCAATATAAATCTGGGAGTTTTTCGGCGATACTTTAAAATAAAAAGCGCCGGTTTGAGCAATTTTTTTTTGAGCAAAATCAAACCTAAAACCCTGTGAATAAAAAATGACAGAAACGGCGCTCAAAAGAAATAAAATAGCGCAAATGGAAAATAGTGTGATTCTTTGTTTTTTGGTCATGTTCGGCAACTTCTTCTATCTTAGAAATAATTTTGTTCATAATCAAGAAAGATATTCAGCTTGCGGACTGTTCAGTTTTGGGTTATTATAATGAAGTATATGTTCAGAACGGCTGAAAAATTTGTCATTGGTGGGGGTAGGCCGCTGGAGGGCGAAATTGAAGTAAGAGGGGCTAAAAATGCAGCGGCCTCCATACTGCCTGCCGTTTTGCTAACCGATCAAGAATGCGTTATTGATAATATTCCACTCGTCCAAGATGTTTTGAACCTGATAGACATTTTGAAGAGTTTGGGGGCGCAGGTGGAATGGTTGGACACCAGAAAGATTAAAATCAGTCCCGGAGCCAAGATTGATGTTGCGGCGATGGATTTTAAAAAGGCCTCGGCTATTAGAATGTCAGTTCTTTTAATCGGAGCCCTTCTGCCAAGAATTAATCATTTTAAAATAGCAAAGCCGGGCGGAGATAGAATAGGGCTAAGGCCGATTTCTACGCACATTGAGGCGTTGAGGAAACTGGGCGTCAGTATTGAAGAAGAAGGTTCTTTTTATAAGATTAGTTCCGATAATATGCAGGGGAAAGAAATTGTTTTAAGAGAATTTAGCGTTACCGCTACCGAAAATTTGATGATGGCAAGCACCCTTATTTCCGGTAAAACAATTATTAAAGGGGCGGCGGCGGAACCGCACATTCAGAATTTAGGAGAAATGCTGAACAAGATGGGAGCGAAAATCGCTGGCTTAGGCACCCATACCATCATTATCGAGGGAGTGAAAAAGCTGGGAGGAGTTTCTCATTCGGTTATTCCCGACCCCAATGAAGCAGGCACTTTTATTATGGCTGGCGCCATTACTCCGGGACAAGTAAGGGTGAAAGGCGCTATTAGCACACATATGGATGTTTTTATAGATAAATTAGAGGAGATTGGCATTAATCTGAAAAAAGAGGAAGAAGCGATAATCGTAGATTATTCGCCAGAATTAAACCCTGTAAGAGTACAGGCCTTGCCGTATCCTGGTTTTCCGACGGATCTTTTGCCTCCATTGGTTCCGCTTTTAACCCAAGCCAAAGGGAAAAGCTTGGTTCACGATCCTTTGTACGAAAACCGGCTTAGCTATACTCATGAATTAAGAAAAATGGGAGCCGATATAGAAATGGTTGATCCTCACCGAGCTATTGTTTTTGGGAAGACCGAGCTAACGGGACAGAGAATTGAAAGCGGTGATATTAGAGCTGGTGCCGCGCTCATCATTGCTGGGCTTATGGCAAAAGGCAATACCACTATTGAGAACATACATCAAATAGACAGAGGATACGAAAAAATAGAAGAGAGATTACAGGGATTGGGAGCGGATATTAAACGAACGGAGTGAGTTTAACCGGACGCCCAACTCGTTGAGCGCTCGGTGCCGACATTTATCCACTTCGCTCATAAAAGTCGTTATGTTTATCAAAAAAATTGGCATTGATTTGGGAACCTGCAACAGCCTGGTTTTTGTTTCTGGCAAGGGCATAATTTTACAAGAGCCGTCGGTGGTGGCCGTTTCTTTTCTTGAGAACAAAATTTTAGCGATAGGGAACAAGGCGAAAGAAATGATAGGCAGAACCCCGGAAACAATCAAGGTTTACCGTCCTTTGAAAGACGGCGTGATTGCCGAATACAGAATCACCGAAGCTATGCTCCGTTATTTTATCCGAGAAGCAAGCGGAAGATTCAAGTTTTTGAAACCGGAATTAATAGTGGGAGTGCCTGCCGGCGTTACTTCAACAGAAAAAAGAGCGGTGATAGAAGCGGGCAATTCGGCGGGAGCCAGGGCTGTTTATGTTGCCAAAGAGCCGGTTTTGGCGGCCATCGGAGCTGGCATACCGATTAATTCTTGCTCTGGGCATATGATCGTTGATATTGGCGGAGGCACATCGGAGGTGGCGGTAATTTCTCTTGGCGGAGTAGTGAACTGGCATTCTGTCAGGACCGCCGGAGACAAGATAGATGCAGCTATTTCGGATTATATTAAAAAGAAATATAACTTAGCCATTGGTGATCAAACCGCCGAAGAAATAAAAATTAAAATCGGGACGGCTGTACCGGAAGACAAAGCGCAGTACATGGATATTAAAGGACGAGATCTGATTTCCGGCTTACCAAGGACAATTAAAATTTCTTCTAACGAAATTTGCGAGGCGATGTCCGAGGTATTGTTTGAGATTGTGCAGGCGGTAAGGCAAGTGTTAAGAGATACCCCCCCAGAATTATCAGCCGATATTATGGATAAGGGAATGATTGTTTCTGGCGGCGGCGCCTTAATAAAGAATATCGATCAGCTTTTAGCCAATAGCACCGGAGTGCCTTGTTTTATCGCAGAAAATCCGTTGCTGTGCGTTATCAAGGGTTCGGGCGTAGTTTTGGAAAATCTCGAATTATATAAAAGAAGCATAATGTCGAAAAGTAACCGCTAATCATTCGCGAATCTTTCACGAATATTTGCTAATATTTCGTGATGATTGGTTTGAGATTAGTAATTATTAGTGGAAATTATTGGTCATCAAAAACAACAGCTTTTTCTTCGCCAAATGGCACAATTTCATAATTTGCCTCACGGATTTTTGTTTTTAGGACAAGAAAAATTAGGCAAGGCGAAAGTCGCTTTAGAATTCGTTAAATCGATTAATTGCGCAAACAAAAACAATCAAGGACAGCCCTGTCAGAATTGTTCTTCCTGTCAAAGTATCGAGAGGTTAATGCACCCTGACCTTTTAATTATTAGACCGAAAAACAAAGAGATTCAGATAGGTCAAATAAGGGACTTAAGCAGGAAGCTTTCGCTTAGGCCTTTTCAGTTTTTTTTCAAATCAGCCATTATCGATGACGCTCATTTGATGAACGCCGATGCCCAAGCCGCTTTGCTTAAAACATTAGAAGAGCCAAGCGGTAATACCGTTATTATTCTCATTACCGGCAATCCCGACATGGTTTCTTTGGCAATCCGTTCAAGGATTCAAAAGATAAGATTTGGCCGTTTGGGTAGAAGCGCGATTAAAGATTATCTTTTATCGCAGGGATTAGCCAAAGAAAAAGTTGAATTAATTACCTTAATATCTGCTGGCAGACCAGGGGTCGCCATCGACCTATCCGCGAGCCAGGACAAGTTAGATAGAGAGGAACGGTTGTTAAGCGACCTGATTAAAATAATCAGTGCCGATTCCGGTTTAACGTATCGTTTTGAGCGCGCTAAATCTTTCAGTCAACAATCTAAGACGTCCCACCAAGACAATGCCATTTTAGAGGAGCAACAAAAAGAGGAGTCCGACCAATCTGTTCAGGGACGCCAATTATTAGAAGGATGGCTGGTTTATCTTAGAGAGTTTCTATTGCTGAAAATTGGCGTAGGAACATCTATTAATTTATATCCTGACGTTATCAAGACTTTGGAAAGATGTCCTTTTGACAAGATAATAAAAATCATTCAGGCAACTCAAAGCGCGCTTTTTTTAACAACCACAACCAACACGAATTCCAGGTTGGCATTGGAAATGATAATGTTGGAAATGTAAATTCTTCAATATGTATCAAGAAATTTTAAATAGAATTAAGCCCGAAATGGAAAGAGTCATAAGTTTTTTGGATGCGGAACTGGCCAAAATACGCGCCGGTCGCGTTTCCATTGCTTTAATAGAAGACTTGCTCATCGATTGCTACGGAGCAAAAAACCAGTTAAAGCAAGTAGCTTCGCTTTCGGTGTCGGGGCCAAGGACTATTTTAATACAGCCATGGGACAAGACCATGCTTTTAAATATCGAAAAATCAATTTTAAGCTCGGGATTAGGAGTGAATCCGATAGTGGAAGGAGATTTAGTCAAGCTGGTTTTTCCTGCTCCAACAGAAGATTATCGCAGGAACCTTGCGAAGGTTTTAAGCGAAAAATTGGAGGCGGCAAAGGTAACTGTTAGAAGATGGCGGGAGGACGGTTGGAGACAGATTCAAGACGGTTTCCGCCAAGGAAAAATCAGGGAGGACGATAAGTTTCGGGCAAAAGACGAACTCCAAAAATTAGTTGATGACTACAATAAGAAGATTGATGAAAAGGGCGATCGGAAAAATAGAGAAATAATGGAATAAATGGGTCTACAGATATGATTTTAGTTATATTGTTGGCTTTTATTAGCTTAATGGTTCTGGTGATTATTCATGAGTGGGGACACTTTATTTTGGCGCGTAAATTCGGAGTGAGGGTAGATGAATTTGGAGTAGGTTTTCCTCCCCGTTTATTTGGCAAAAAGATTGGCGATACCTTGTATTCTGTTAATCTTTTGCCTTTCGGCGCTTTTGTTAGGATTTTTGGCGAAGACGGTCAGGAAAATAGTCCTGATAGTTTTTCCCAAAAGCCAATATGGCAAAGATCTTTAATTGTTTTAGGCGGAGTTATCACTTTTTGGATAACGGCGGCTATTTTACTGACCGTTGTGATGGGTTTGGGAGCCAACATAACTGTTTCCGACGATGAAAATCTGAAAGATCCCAGGGTTCAGGTCGCGCAAGTAGCTTCTGGTTCTCCGGCTGCAATTTCGGGTCTAATGCCGGGAGATATTATTAGAAGTATTGTTTTGCCAGAATCCGACAGTGAACCGTTAAACGTTGCCTTTCCGATCGATAAGGTCGGTCAATTACAGTCAATGACCCAACAATACAAGGGGCAAGTGTTGACTCTAAATATTGAGAGGGGTCAAGAGAGTTTTAAAATTGAAATTATGCCAAGAAATAATCCTCCCGAGAACGAAGGTCCAATGGGGGTAGCTCTTTTGAGAACGGCGATAATGTCTTACCCGTGGTACAAAGCGCCGCTGCAAGGCATTGTTGCAACAGGCAATATGACCATTGCCATTATTGTTGGTTGGGGTCGGGCGTTGAGCGGTGTTTTTCAAGGAGAGACATCCGGCGTTCAAGTAATGGGTCCAGTAGGCATTTTTTCGACTTTCGTTCAGATGAGTCAGTTGGGAGCGGTTTATTTTCTGCAGTTCATCGCCTTAATTTCTGTCCATTTGGCTTTGTTTAATATCCTTCCAATACCAGTAGTTGATGGTGGTCGATTTCTGTTTTTAATGATCGAAGCCGTTAGAAAAAGACCTTTCCCGCCAGCCATAGAACAGAAAATCAATTTAGCTTTTTTCTCTCTATTGGTTGCTTTGATGGTTTGGATTACATTTAGGGACGTAGCAAGATTGTTCTAACTTTTCCATTGAGATATGCGTCAATCAATACTTTTTACGAAAACAATTAAAGAGTCGCCCAAGGACGAGAAAAGCGTTAACGCGAGATTGCTTGTTCGCGCCGGTTTCGTGGATAAATTAATGGCCGGCGTTTATTCTTTTTTGCCCCTTGGATTTTTGGTACTAAAAAAAATAGAAAATATCATAAGAGAGGAGATGAATAGTATCGGCGGACAAGAAATTCTTATGCCAACTTTGCAGCCAAGAGCTAATTGGATGACGACAGGCAGATGGGAGAAAATGGATGATTTATTCAAGGTAAAAGATGCGAGCAGAAAGGATTTTGCCCTAGGCGCTACCCATGAAGAAGTTATCGTTCCTTTGGTTAAAAAGTTTGTCAGTTCTTACAATGATTTGCCTCTGTATGTTTATCAAATTCAGAATAAATTTAGGATGGAATTGAGGGCAAAATCTGGGCTTTTGCGGGGTAAAGAATTTATGATGAAAGATCTGTATTCATTCCACCTAACCGAAAAAGATTTGGATGGTTACTACGAGAAAGTAAAAGCGGCTTACATCAAAATCTTTAAGAGAGTCGGTATTTGGAAAAAAACGCATTTGACCTTTGCTTCCGGCGGCTCTTTTTCTAAATATTCCCAAGAATTTCAGACGATTTCCGACGGAGGTGAAGACATTATCTTTGTATGTAAAAACTGCAACCAGGCAATTAATCGCGAAATTTTTGACGAGGTCAAAATTTGTCCTAATTGCCGAAGAAAAGATTTTAACGAGGAAAAAGCAATTGAAGTGGGCAATATCTTTAAATTAATGAATAAATATTCTAAGCCCTTTGACCTGTTTGTCTTAGACGAAAAAGGGAGGAAGAAAGAAGTTGTTATGGGTACTTACGGTATCGGCTTGGGAAGGATAATGGGAACTGTTGTTGAGGTATGCCATGACGAAAAAGGAATAATTTGGCCGGAAGAAATAGCGCCATTTCATTTTCATCTGATTCAGGCCGGTCAGGGATCAAAAACCGAGAAAATAGCTAGGAGAATATATGATGATTTGCAAAAGTCGGGATTCGCAGTATTATACGACGATAGAAAGGGAAAATCTCTCGGAGAGAAATTGGTTGATGCCGATCTGATCGGTGTTCCCGTAAGGGTGCTTTTGAGTGACAGAACGCTGAATGCTAATTCTGCAGAAGTGAAGTTGCGGAGCAAAAAAGAAACAGAACTGATACGGTTGCCGGCATTGAATAAATTCTTAGTAAGCCGAAAATTATATGTTTAATAAACTGCTTTCGCGAATTTCTGAAGATATTGCTATTGACCTGGGAACAGCCAATAGCTTGGTTTATGTTCGAGGTCGAGGCATAGTGATTACTGAACCATCGGTGGTGGCGGTCAATCAAAAAACAGGACAAATTCTGGCGATTGGAGAGGAAGCTAAAAAAATGGTTGGCAGAACTCCAGCCCACATTGTGGCGACTAGGCCATTGGTCTCCGGCGTTATCTCTGACTTTGACGTTACCGAACAGATGCTTAAGTATTTTATTGAAAAGGCGCACAAGAAAAGATTTATTATCGGACCTCGTCCAAGGGTGATTATCGGCATACCTTTTGGGGTGACCGAGGTGGAGAAAAAAGCGGTACAAGACGCAGCCAAGAATGCCGGCGCAAGGGCGGTGTACTTAATAGAGCAACCAATGGCGGCGGCTATTGGGGCTAAGTTGGCTATTCAGGATCCAGGAGGGAACTTTATCGTTGATATTGGCGGAGGTACATCGGAGGTGGCGGTAATTTCGCTCGGCGGAATCGTAACGGCTAAGAGCTTGAGAATAGCCGGCGATCGCCTAAATGAAGACATAATCCAATTTGCCCAAAACGAGTACAATCTTTTGGTCGGCGAGAGGACAGCTGAAGACATAAAGATTGGTGTCGGCTCTGCTTACCCCATAAATTACGCAAAGAATCTTAAAAGACCGGAAAAATTGCTTAAAAAACAGGGATCGGATGTTGCCGATTTAGCGTCAGAACTTCCATTAAGAGGAAGAAATTTGATCACCGGTTTGCCAGAAGAAATAATGGTTTCAGAAGAGAGTATTAGAAGGGCGCTGGATAAATCTTTAAAGCAAATAGTGCGGGCAATTAAAATTACCGTAGAAGAAACACCGCCAGAGCTCCTGTCTGATATTATGGTAAGAGGAATCCATCTGGCGGGCGGCGGTTCTCTTTTAAGGGGATTAGATGTCCTTATTCAGAAAGAAACTAAAATACCGACCAAAATCGTTGACGATCCTTTGACCGCCGTTGTTAGGGGGGCTGGTTTGGTCTTGGAAGATTTAGACGAGCTGCAAGAAGTGTTAGTGGATACCACAGAATTATCCCCGCCGCGCTAAAGACACAATTTATTTTTTATGATTTCAGAAAAAGATGTCAACCATATCGCAGGACTGGCGAGACTTGGCTTAACTTCGTCTGAAGTTAAGAAGTTTCAAAAAGACCTTTCTTCGATTTTGGGTTATATCGAAAAGCTCAAGAAAGCTAACGTCAAAACAGTTAGGAATATTGATCAGTCGCCCAGCTTAAAAAATGTGATGAGGGATGATGTAGCGGTTAAGCAAAGCGAAGACGTTACGAACAAGATAATTGGATTGATGCCAGATACCAAAGAGAGATTTTTAAAAGTAAAATCAATTTTTTAGGCATGAATTTGACTGATTTTACAATCACCCAGACCCACAACGGTTTGAAAAAGAAGGAGTTTTCCGCCACCGAGCTCTGCGAGGCCTATTTGGATAAAATACAAAAAGACAATAAAAATATCTTTGCGTTTTTAGCGTTAACGGAAGATTTAGCCAGGGAACAGGCGCAAAAGACAGACGAAGTAATTTCTCGCGGCGGAAATATCTCGTTATTGTCTGGCGTTCCGTGCGCCATCAAAGACAACATCCTAATCAGAGATTTTATTTGTACGGCCGGTTCGAAAATATTAGAAAATTATGTTTCTCCTTACGATGCTACGGTTATAAAGAAGTTGAAATCGCAACAAGCGGTGATTCTGGGGAAAACGAACTTGGACGAATTCGCTATGGGCGCTTCTACCGAGAATTCGGCTTTTGGACCAACCCGTAATCCGTACGACTTAGAAAGAGTGCCCGGTGGTTCTTCGGGCGGTTCGGCGGCAGCGGTAGCCGCAAATTTGGCTTGTTATTCTCTGGGATCAGACACTGGTGGTTCAGTAAGACAACCCGCTGCTTTCTGCGGGGTGGTGGGGCTTAAACCTAGCTACGGTTCAGTTTCCCGTTATGGGTTAGTGTCCTTCGCGTCCTCTATGGATCAAATCGGGCCAATAACCAAGACGGTAAAGGATTGCAGGATCGTTTTTGATGTAATTAGGGGCGAGGATGAATTAGATTCCACTGTCGTCCCTACAAAAATTAACAACGAGAAATTAGAATTAAAGAATTTGCGCATCGGAATTCCAAGAGAATATTTTGTGAAGGGCGTAGATCCTGAAGTAGAGAGAATCGTGAGAGAAGCGATAAAAAAAATAGAGTCGGCGGGAGCGAAAATCAAAGAAATCAGTTTGCCTCACAGCGAATACGCTTTGTCGTGTTATTATATCATTGTGCCTTCCGAAGCCAGCGCAAACCTTGCGAGGTATGACGGTATAAAGTATGGATATTCTGTGGTGAAGGATGCAGAAAATCCAGGCAATGGTTTGTTGGGTATTTATCTTCAAAGCAGGGAGAAAGGATTCGGCGATGAAGTGAGACGACGCATAATGCTGGGGACATATGCTTTATCCGCCGGTTATTACGAGGCCTATTATTTGCAGGCGCAAAAAGTAAGACAGTTAATCAAAAAAGATTTTGACAAAGCTTTCT
The DNA here is from genome assembly GCA_001823315.1 of Candidatus Wildermuthbacteria bacterium RIFCSPHIGHO2_12_FULL_40_12. Taxonomy (GTDB): domain Bacteria; phylum Patescibacteriota; class Minisyncoccia; order Minisyncoccales; family 2-12-FULL-40-12; genus 2-12-FULL-40-12. The sequence goes on along the minus strand of MHUC01000013.1, from coordinate 11,151 downwards.
CTGCCGTTGATGTTTTGCTGACTCCCACTACTCCTACTCCGGCATTCAAGATTGGGGAAAAGATAGAAGATCCCTTGTCTATGTATTTATCCGACATTTTTACCAGCGCGGTGAATTTAGCTGGTTTACCGGCAATTTCTATTCCTGTCGGTAAAATAGGGAATCTTCCCGTAGGACTGCAGATTATCGGCGGTCCATTTGAAGAAAATAAAATTTTAAGCGTCGGCGAAATATTGGAACAATTATGAATTTCACAGATTTAATCTATCTTAAAATTATTCCGTCTGGGTTACTGCTTGCATTAAAAATTATATCGGCTATTGTTTCTTTGCTTATGATTGCCGGCATAACCTTCTTTTTGAAAAAGACAAGCTGGCTGACTATGCGCTATACTCAAGACCTAAAAGATTTCTTATCTTTTAAACCTATAGACGTTAAAAAATTTGAGAAGATTTTAACGAAAATTCAAAACAGATTACAGAGTCAGTCGATGGATGAACACAAGTTGGCCCTTATTGAATCCGATAATCTTCTTGGAGAAATCTTGGGTAAGATGGGATACAAAGGAAGAGACATTAGCGAACAATTAGAAAAAATCAGCGAAGATATTTTGCCTAATGTTTGGAAAGTGCGGGAGGCAAGAAAAATCATTAGCAATATTATTAGCGATCCCGATTACCTTATCAGCGCCGATAAGGCCAAGGGGATAATGAAGGTTTACGAAGTGGCTTTCCAAGAGTTGGGTGTAATTTGATTTTTTACGGCAATTTCGCTATAAAGAAAGAGCGTTTTAATTCGCGCGTAGTCGGTTCTTAGAAATTCCGAAAAAGATAAAAAAACAG
>MHUC01000013.1:2241-10269 GCA_001823315.1 Candidatus Wildermuthbacteria bacterium RIFCSPHIGHO2_12_FULL_40_12 | reverse complement strand
AAGAGTGACGTTACCCGTACTTAACGCGGGGTAGTGGAGTAGTACCATGCGAGGCCCATAACCTCGTGGCGGCCGTGCAATTCGGCCCCCCGCAACACTTTCACTTCGTTCAGCATAAATCAAAGTTTACTCCGAGTGAAACGAGGGGGCTGTGTAGCTCAGTGGTAGAGCAAACGTTTCATAAGCGTTGGGTCAGAGGTCCAATTCCTCTCACAGCCACAGTATCTTTAACAAATTAATAAGGAGAGGGAGGAATATGGAATTCACCAAAGCGAGAGAGCGTTATTATGTAGCGCTCTACCATCTTGGATGCGGCGATCCGTTCGAGGACGTTTCAGCCGTTTGCCCTCATCTATGTATAGATGAGGCGATTGAATTGCTTGAGGGCGGGTATTATGTGTGCTGTCCGCCATTACGCGTGATAGACGACTATCAGGTCGTCTACTTTGATAAACAAAACGCGCGGCTCGTCCGTTTGTCAGCCGGAAGATGTCACGAGTATTCCGGGTTCAAAACGGATCATTATTCGCTATTTGGCGATTCTGGGCAAGGGAGGTATGTTTGCCGACGGCGGGCTCAAGAATTCGCCAAGAATAATTGGGCCAAAGGACTGATTTCGGACAACTGGCAAGCGGTTTATCTGGTGAAATTCCGTGGCGCCAACAACAGAGAAACCTGGTCGTATCCGACGGTTAACTATGGAAATAACGGCAAAGAAACGATGATAGACAGCACGTTTGACCCGATTATCGGCCAAGAGATGATTGGCGATAGAGACGAGTACGTCTTAGGTCATTATCTCTGCTGTCACGCTAAGGTTGATGCCGAGCTACAGTTCTGCCCTCATTGCGGCAAAGATGAAATCATCAGTCATTTTTTCGCAAGAAAAGATAAAGCTACAGAAGTTAAAGATCTTTTAGATCGATTAGTGCCCAGTGTTGATAGGCAAAAGATGGCCGAAATAGACAAGCAACTTCACAGCCAGCTTTAACGGCTGGCTTTTTTGTTTTATAGTTGGGTAGGGCTTGAATGATTTTAGAAAATAAATTAACATACACTTGAAGAATATTTATATTTGTGAAAATTATATGCGGGTGTAGCGTAGTCCGGCTCAACGCGCCTCCCTGTCACGGAGGAGATCGAGGGTTCGAATCCCTTCACCCGCGCACAATCCCGTTTTGCTAAAAATAAGCTTATTTATTGTTGCGCTTGCCCGCCGTAGCTTTGGTGGAGGATGGGAGAATCTTGTGGGTTTAAATCCTCTTGGGTCTGTTTTTGAGACCATAGACCTTGTTTTCCAATCTGTTCTTAATGACAGATTTTATTTTGCAAACAGTTGATTCGGGACGAAAAATAAGGTAAAATAAAGATACGTTGGTTTGATAAATCCCTTGATTTTAGGTAAGAACGTTCAAGCAAGAGATCAAGATATGCGAAAGAAAATTACGGCAGATAATTCTGCGGAGGATGTTTTAATGAAAGAGCTGGAGAGGCGCAATGACGTTCAAGCAGAAAGGATCAAAAGATTATTAAAACTCCCAGACCTTACCAAAAAAAATAATTCTCCCGTCAAAATTTTGGTTGATCAAATAATAAATCTGCCCAGGTTTAAAGATTTTGACTTGCTTGATTTTTCCAGGATAGTAACGGTTGAAGAGAACTTTGATATTTTAAACACTCCGGTAGACCATCCGAGTCGCAGAGAAACGGATACCTATTACCTTTCCGACAAATATGTCTTGAGAACGCACACGACGGTTATGTGGTCTCCTTACTTGAAGGAGTCGGAGGTTTTAGATAGGTTGAAGACAGAGGGTCGCGTCGGGGCATTGTCGACCGGCATTGTTTTCCGCAAAGACGAGATTGATAGAAAACATTTTCCAGCATTTCATCAGATAGACGGTTTGTATGTTGCCGAGAAGAAACGAGAGGTTATCACCCAGAAGGATTTGGAAGAGGTGGAAATTGATATTGCCGAAAGCATCTTTGGCAAAGACGTCAAATACCGGTTTTTAGTAGATTCTTTTCCTTTCACCGATCCATCGGTACAGATGGAAATTGAATTTAATGATGAGTGGCTGGAGGTGGTTGGTTCCGGTCTTGTCCACCCACAGGTTTTAAAGAATTTCGGATTAGACCCTGAAATCTATAACGGTTGGGCGTTTGGATTCGGGGTGGAAAGATTGGCAATGGTAAAAATGGGGATTCCCGACATAAGAGTGCTTTGGTCTGAAGACCCGAGAATAACCAGCCAATTTAAAGATATTAATAGCCGGTACAAAGAAGTAAGCAAGTATCCCGCGATCTCCAGGGACATTTCTTTCGTGATAGATAAGAATATAAACTTGAATAACTATTACGAAATCGTGAGGGACTTCGCTGAAAACTTGATTGAAGAGGTAAAGCTTCAGGATAGTTACGAAGATGAAAAGAAATTCGGCAAAGATAAAAAAAGCTATACATTCCGTATAGTTTACCGGTCGCCAGAAAGAACTTTGACCAACGAAGAGGTTAACGGGATTCAGGATAAAATTTACCAAAAAACAAAAGAAGAATTAAACGCTGTTTTGCGCTAACAAATAAGCATAAAGATGGTTGTAAAAAAAACACAGAAAAAAGAGAGCGAATATACCGCCAAAGATATTTTTGTTTTGGAGGGGTTGGAGCCGGTCAGAAAGAGGCCGGCTATGTATATTGGTTCAACGGGGCCGGAAGGCCTTCATCATCTTATTTGGGAAGTGATTGATAATGGCATTGATGAATGTTTGGCGGGGTACGCCAACGAAATTGCAGTCTCGCTACTGCCGGGTAACAGAGTTCAGAGCCAAGACAACGGTCGCGGTATACCGGTAGATATTCACCCTCACACCAAAAAATCCGCCCTGGAAACCGTAATGACGACCTTGCATGCCGGGGCTAAATTCGGCGGCAAGGCCTATCAGGTGTCAGGCGGTTTGCATGGCGTTGGAGTTTCGGTCGTCTGCGCTCTTTCTTCCTGGATGAGGGCGGAGGTCTGTCGAGACGGTCTTAAATATTTTCAGGAGTACGAGAAAGGAAAGCCCAAGAGTAAGATCAAGCAAATTGGAAAATGCAAACAGACCGGAACAACTGTTATTTTTGAACCAGACGAGGAAATATTTAAGGAAACAAAATTCGATCTTAAAAAAGTTTTAAATCATTTGCGACAGCAGGCCTATCTAACCAAGGGGGTAAGAGTCACGGTTGCCGATGAAAGGGAAAAAGACAAACAAAAATACACTTTTTATTTTGAGGGCGGATTATATTCGTACGTAAAACATTTGGTTCGCGGGATAGCTGTCCGCAATCCTAATATCTACTACGGGATTGGCGAAAAGAACGACATAATAGTGGAGGCGGCTTTTCAATACACCGAAGAATACGAGTGCTATGAAGAAAGTTTCGCCAATAACATCTGGACCCAAGAAGGTGGAACCCACTTAACTGGCTTTCGCACCGCGCTAACCAGAACCTTTAATGATTACGCCAGGAAAAATAATCTGCTCAAAGAGAGTGACGAAAATCTTTCCGGAGAAGATATTAGAGAGGGTTTGACGGCAGTAATCTCGGTTAAAATAAAGGAACCGCAGTTTGAAGGCCAAACTAAGGCAAAGTTGGGCAGTCCGGAAGCCAAAGTGGCAGTTGAAGCGGTTGTCTTGGAAACATTGACTGATTTCTTGGAAAGAAATCCAGTGGACGCAAAAGCAATCATTGAAAAATGCTCCTTGGCCCAAAAAGCAAGAAAAGCGGCCAGGGCGGCTAAAGAAACCATTTTGAGAAAGGGAATTCTGGACGGTTTGTCTCTGCCCGGAAAATTGGCTGATTGCATTTCGAGAAAACCGGAAGAATCCGAGATTTTTATTGTGGAAGGAGAATCCGCCGGCGGGTCGGGCAAGCAAGCCAGAGATAGAAAGTTTCAGGCAATTCTGCCCTTGCGAGGAAAAATCCTGAACGTTGAACGTTCTCGGCTTGATAAAATTTTGGAATCGAAAGAGATTAAAACATTGATCGTGGCTTTGGGAACGGCCATTGCCGAGGACTTTAATTTAGAAAAATTACGATATCACAGAATCATTCTCACCCTGGACGCAGATGTTGACGGTTCTCATATCAGAACTTTACTGCTGACGCTTTTCTATCGTTATTTCAAGCCGATTATTGAGGCCGGATATCTTTATATTGCTCAGCCGCCTCTTTACAAAATTCAAGTCGGCAAACAAATAGAATATGCTTATACCGAAGAAGACAAGAATGAAATCGTTGTGTCTTTGAAAAAAAACAACAAGACGAATCCTTTTATTCAGCGCTATAAAGGATTGGGAGAAATGAACAGTCAGGAGCTTTGGGATACCACCATGAATCCGGAAAATAGGGTATTGTTAAGAATTTTTGTGAAAGACGTTAGGGAGTCGGATCGCATCTTTGATACGCTAATGGGGGATGAAGTGTTACCAAGAAAGAAGTTTATTCAGGCGCACGCAAAAGCGGCAAGAAATATAGATATTTAGAGCTTGCTTTTCGCGCATTTTTCATTAACGTGTATTCGTAAAAGTTAGCGTTATTCGCGGTTCTTGACACCGTAATGATTTTTGGCTAACCTGTAATTGATGGCCGCGAGGCCTTTTTAAGATAAGCTTATGATCGTGAGTATGGGTTTTATATCTAAGGTTATTAACTTTTTAAAAGAAGTTAAGACGGAGGTCAAAAAAGTCAATTGGCCAACCAGGCAGGAAACATTAAGATACACCTTAATTGTTGTGGCGGTTTCTTTTTTGGTGGCTTTTTTCCTTGGCGGTTTAGATTTGCTTTTCCAATTTATTATTGAAAAAGCTATCATACAATAATTATGTCAAAACAGACACTGCCGCAAGAAAGGAATTGGTACGTGATTCACACTTATTCCGGCTACGAAGATGCGGTTGCCAAAAACTTACTTCAAAGGATTGAAAGCTTGGGCATGGAAGACAAAATCTTTAATGTTTTGGTGCCCAAAGAGAAAAAGATTAAAATTAAAAAAAGCAAGAGAGAGGTGGTTGAAGAAAAGGTTTATCCGGGGTATGTTTTGGTTGAGATGGTTGTAACAGACGATTCTTGGTATGTTGTCAGGAATACCCCGAACGTAACAGGTTTCGTAGGAGCGGGCACTACGCCAGTTCCCATTTCTAAAGAAGAGATTGACGGTTTGAAAAAGAGGATGGGGGTAGAGAGTCCTCAATACAAAATTGACGTTGAAGTCGGGGATTTAGTCAAAATTATCGATGGTCCCTTTAAAGATTTTGACGGTAAAGTTTCCGAAGTTGACGTAGAAAGAGGGAAAGTGAAGATATTGATTAATATGTTTGGCCGAGATACGCCGGTTGAACTGGATTCGTTGCAAATAAAAAGAGTTTGAGCGGTGGCGCTCACTATGTTCGCATATGGCAAAAAAGATTAAAGCAATCGTTACAATCCAAATTAAGGCGGCTCAAGCAACGCCGGCTCCGCCAGTCGGCCCGGTTTTGGCTCAACACGGAGTTAATATCGGAGAGTTTTGCCAGAGATTTAACGACCAAACCAAAGATAAAGTTGGCTTTACAATTCCCGCCGAAGTGACGATTTATGAAGATAGGACTTACGATTTAAGATTGAAACAACCGCCAGCGTCCGAACTTTTGAAAAAGGCGGCCGGTATTGAAAAAGGTTCTGGTGAACCGAACAAAAAGAAAGTCGCTAAAATCAACAAAGCCCAGTTGCGGGAAATAGCCCAGAAAAAGATGGAAGATTTGAATGCCGGCGATATTGAGGCGGCAATGAAAATTATTGAGGGAACGGCTAAAAACATGGGAATCACAATAGAAAACTAAAAAATAAAATCGAAAAACGAAAAACGACAGCGAAAATTCAAGAACAGAAAGCGGAAAATTATATTTTTATTTTTTCGCTTTTCGTTTTTAACTTAGCGAAGTGCTTATGATTCTGTCCGACCGCGATATCAAACAATATATTCAGCAAGGAAAAATCAAAATTGATCCATCTCCTGACTTTAAAACGCAATTAGGTCCTTGTTCTATTGATTTGCACTTGGGTAATGTGTTCAAAGTATTTAAAGTGTCTTCTTATCCTTATTTGGACCCGAAAAGAGATATAGATTTTGAAGAAATTATGGAAGAAATTAAAGTGCCAGAGGGCGGGCCCTTTATTTTGCAACCCAAAAGTTTCGTATTAACCACAACCAAAGAAAATTTTTCTATCAATAACGAAATAATGGCTCGTTTAGACGGTAGATCTTCTCTTGCCCGTTTGGGCGTTATTGTGCATTTGACGTCTGCCAGATTTGATCCGGGTTGGCATGGCAAAGCCGTCTTGGAAATCGGCAATTTGGGAATAATGCCAGTCATATTGTATGCTGGCATTACTCGAATTTGCGCCCTTACCTTTGAAAAACTTTCTAATCCGTCAGAAACACCTTATCTACAACAGGCCGATCACAAATACGCAGAACCAGATTCTCCTCAAGCAAGCAAGATTAATCACGAGCATAAAAAGTAGATAGGAACATAGTAAAGAAATCCCCGATGGGGGATTTCTTGTTTTGAGGTTGTCTAAAAAACCTTATTAGAACTTAGCGGAAATAAAAAACCCTGACATTAGGTTGTCTACGATTCTGATTAAAATCCTCCAGCCGCGGTAATCTCTCCTTTAATGGGCGGATGGGGATCGTATCCTTCCAAGGAAAAGTCCTCAAAAGAAAATCCATTGATTTCTTTAATCTTGGGATTTATTTTCATTCTTGGGAGCGGATTCGGGGTTCTTGATAATTGTTCTTTGACTTGTTCGTAATGATTGCTGTAAATATGAGCGTCTCCCAAAACATGCACAAACTCGCCAGGTTCATATCCTATTACTTGGGCAATCATCAATGTTAACAAAGAATAACTTGCGATATTAAATGGCACTCCAAGGAACATATCGCAACTTCTTTGGTAAAGAAGGCAGGATAGTTTACCACCATTAACGGTAAAATGAAAAAGGACATGGCAAGGAGCTATCACCATTGATTTGCCCGGGCTCGCCATTTCGTAGATAAATTCAGGGTTCCAAGCGGAAACTACATAGTGTTTACGGTCAGGATTTGATTTTAATTTCTGAATTACCCAAGCTAACTGATCGATTTCCCGACCGTCCGATGTTTGCCAGCGCCGCCATTGCTTTCCGTAAACAGGGCCAAGTTCACCCCATTTTTTAGCGAATTCTTCGTCCTCTTTGATTTTTTCTATAAGTTCTTCTTGTGTCATTGTCGGGACTTCGCCTCTTTCCATCGCCTTTAAATAGGGCTTGTACGCCCATTCGTCCCAAATATGGACATTATTATCCACTAAATACTTGATATTAGAGCTTCCGCTAAGAAACCATAAAAGTTCGTGTAAGATGCCTTTCCAGAACACCTTTTTTGTAGTTAAGAGAGGAAATCCTTGGGAAAGATCGAACCGCATAATTCTCCCTAAAACCGATTTTAATTCAATGCCCGTATTAAACTCGCGTTTGATTGTTCCGTTATCCAGAATATCTTGAAGAATATTCAAGTATTGGTATTCCGGGTGTTGGGATTCGCGTTGAGGGTCGTTTGTCATTGTGATATGATTCTCGCCTTCGGCAGGCCCCTGATAATTTTCTTAAAATTATGATAGCATATAATATTAAAGCGAACAAAATGAACGAAACAACAGTTTTTATGATTGCCGTAATGACCGCCGACGGTTTTATCGCAAAAAGCAGCCGGCATTCGCCGGTGGGCTGGAACAGCAAAGAGGACAAAGAATTTTTTACCAAACGGACAAAAGAAGCCGGAGTGGTGGTAATGGGAGCCAACACCTATGAAACCATAAGCAGGCCTCCTTTGGAGGGCCGTTTAAACATCGTTTACTCAATGGATAAACAGTACGATGGTGCCGAAACAACCCGGGCCGAACCCAAAGACCTAATAGAAGATTTGGGCAAGAGGGGGTATAAGGAAATCGCTATTTGCGGCGG
>MHUC01000013.1:0-2233 GCA_001823315.1 Candidatus Wildermuthbacteria bacterium RIFCSPHIGHO2_12_FULL_40_12 | reverse complement strand
TTTATACAATGTTTATGGAGGCGGGCGCGCTTGACAAGATGTACATTACCATTGAGCCCGTTATTTTCGGCGCCGGGCTCGCTCTTTTCAACAAAGAGATTAGCCAAGAGTTGCGGTTGGTATCTAATAAGCAAATTGGCAAAAACACTATTTTACTGGAGTATAATGTAATAAAATAATATGGTTTTAGGAATTCAAGAATTACGCGAATTAGTAAAAAGCGGAAAATTAGTTGAAAACCTGTCAGAAAGAGAGCTGACGAATCCAGAGGGAGCCGGCTTTGATTTGAGGATAGGGGAACTATACGGCGCGCAAGGGGCGGGATTTTTAGGAATTGAGGAAAGAGAAACGCCAAAAATGGAGTTGATTGCGCAATACGATTCTACAAAAATCAGCGCGGTTTCAATTAAATCGCACACTTATTATCTGCTGAAAACAATAGAAAGCGTAAATATGCCGGATAATCTTTTAGCCATAATGACTCCTCGTTCTACTCTTTTTCGTTCCGGCGTTTTTATTTTCGGTGGCCAGGTTCCGCCAGGATACAAAGGGGGCCTCAATATGGGACTTTATAACTTTAGAAACGAGGATTTTAAGTTGGAAATGGGCGCGAGGGTGGTACATATTATGTTTTTTGAGGTTAAGGGAGAATCTAATCGGTATAGAGGGCAATGGCAGGGCGGTAGGGTAACAACCAAAGAAAAAGAAAAACAAATATGAATCCCGCCAGAAATCTTAGTCGGAAAAATTTTTATAGAAAATTTTTCTGTCTGGCAATAATAGGGCATAACCAAAATCAAAAATCTGTTCGAAATTAGCTTTGCGCTATATAAAACAGATTTCTAACGGAGTGAACTACGCAAAGTTGATTGATCAGACATTTTTAAAAAAAGGAGCAAGCGCTGAAGAAATTAAGAAGGTTTGCAAGGAAACAAAAGAGTATGGTTTTCGGGCGCTTTGCGTTTACCCCGAACATACCAAATTGGCTAAAGAATTATTAAGAGACACTACGGTCAAAGTAACCACTTTGATTGACGAGCCGACAGGAGCCAGTCCCAGCGCCGACAGAATAAAGTTGGTTGAACAGGCCCAAAAGGACGGTTCTGACGAAATAGAGTTAGTGATGAAAATAGACGACTTTAAAAATCAAAAATACGATGCGGTTGATGAAGATTTAAAAAGCATTTGCAGTATTTTGCCGACGAAAGTGATTATCGGTTCCGGCTACTTAACCGACGAAGAAATATCTAAAGCTTCAGAAATGACGCAAGGCGCTGGAGCGATTTCGGTAAAAACAGCCACAGTTGACGATCCGTTGGACAATACGGAATTGGAGGAAAAAGCCAAGCACGTCAAAGCTATGAAAGACTCAGCGCCTGATTTGTTGATTAAAGCGTCCGGCGCCATCAGGACATTCGACGATCTAAAAAAAATGATGGCGGCGGGCGCGGATATTATTGGTACTAGCTCCGGAGTGGAAATCGTTAACGAAACAAGCGGGCAAGATATTAGCGTTAATGAAGAGTGGAGGAGAAAAGAATAAAAAAGCAACTCGGCGGATAACCCAAAGAGCACGCCGTCGACTTAAATGCTTATATAAATAATATTCCGAGTCGTGATTATTACTCGTTCCGCGCCAAGACTTAAAAACCCGCCATTTTCATGGGGCGGAACTCCGTAATGCTCTTTTTATTCTCCGCCTCGTCTTTAAGGACGCAAAGCTAATTTATATTATGTATAAACCTACAATTGGTCTGGAGGTTCATGTTGAGCTCAACACAAAAAGCAAGATGTTTTGTTCTTGCAAGAATGACGCCGACGAGAGTCGGCCAAATGTTAATATCTGTCCCGTGTGCATGGGGCATCCGGGAACTCTGCCCGTTATTAACGGGGAAGCCGTTAGAAAAGTGATTAAAACCGGATTGGCTCTGGACTGCGAGATAGCGGAACATTCAAGATTTGACCGAAAAAACTATTTTTATCCCGACTTACCGAAAGGTTATCAAATTTCCCAGTACGACGCGCCTTTTTGCAAAGAAGGTTTTTTAAAGATCGCGAACAAGAAAGTAAAAATAAAAAGAATTCACTTAGAGGAGGATACTGGAAGATCGGTTCATGCTATTGAGAGCGGAGGGAAAATAGAAAAACAAGAAGATTGGGAGGCAATATCGTCTGGGCCGACGGAGAAGATGTTGGACCAATACAAACAAGAAGATTACTCTTTGGTTGATTT
>MHUC01000012.1:2318-7735 GCA_001823315.1 Candidatus Wildermuthbacteria bacterium RIFCSPHIGHO2_12_FULL_40_12 | reverse complement strand
ACCAACAATCTTAGAAACCGCCAAAGCCAGATTGCTTGAGTAGTCCCCGAAAGCGCTGTTATCGGGCCTTTCAATTTTCACATCAGGGACGGCGAATTTCGGGAAAAATCCCGATTTTTGGTTTTTGTTTATTGACACTTGGAGCAATTTGATGATTTTTTCCCGCATTGTTAACTTAGTTTACCTTTGACCTAAAACAAAAACAAGTTTTCGAAAAACCTGTTTTTAGCGTAGGAATAATGATGGCTTGGAAAAAAAGAGGGGCAGATAATAAAAACGTATCTACCCCGTATTCGAAAAGGAGACGCTCATGAAAATTGACTATTTGCAGTATAGCTTGACTAAAAAATAAATCAAGTTAAAAGTTTGCCAGAAGCGAAATCCCCGTGCTAAATTAAAACAATGACTACGTTTACGGAAAACTCAGCGCCAAGTATCGTTTCGCTCGAATGGCGCGAAGCGAACTAAATAAGCTTACCAAACTTATGACAATTCTCGCTGAAAACAAAAAGGCCCGCTTTGATTGTGATATCCTGGAAAGGTTTGAAGCCGGTATCGCTTTGATCGGACAAGAAGTGAAGTCCCTTAAAACCCGGGGAATAAGTTTGGCTGGCAGTTACGTTGTTGTTAAAGAAAACGAGGTGTTTTGGGTTGGCTCCAAAATACCGCCCTATCAGCCCAAAAACGCGCCGACCGATTACAATCCGGAAAGGGCAAGGAAACTGCTTCTGGAAGGACGGGAAATCAAATACCTCATCGGGAAAACGCGACAAAAGGGCTTGACTTTAGTGCCATTAAAAGTGTATACTGTTAAAGGAAAAATCAAGATGGAATTCGGAGTGGGAAAAGGGCAAAAGCAAGCCAACAAGAAAGAATTGATTAAAAAACGAGAGGCCCAAAAAGAGATAGAAAGAAAATTAAAAGAATATTGACTCTTCGACAACAATCCTAAATGTTTGTCGCTCAGAGTCAACCCTGAGATAGCAGGATTTGATGATAAGATTCGACTTAGGCCATCCCAACCTTCATCGAGAGTTCGAAGGGTTGAAAAACAAATAATGGGGGCGAAAGCTTTGACGAGGATTTCGCCAGAAAAAGGCAAATCGAGCAACCTCAAATCTCGTTAATCTTTGAGGAACGAATAAGTGCCAACTTATTTCAAAAACCTGTCTTAGCTTTTGCTTGAGGCAGCATCCGAACGGCTGACTCTCGATGGGTCGCGAGGGTGTCATATTTTTCGAGATAGGCAATCTTTTGGCTCAAAAGATTGCCGAACCATTTGAGCCAAGGACAAAAAGGTTTTGCTCGGCTTGACACTTTTTGTCCCAAAACAAACCGAGCTAAATTTGTAGAACTATTTCTGGAAAAATTTTCGGACGAGGGTTCAACCCCTCCGCCTCCACCCCGTCAACACAATTAATAAATTTGCGTTTTTGACAAAAAGACCGCCGGTAAACAATCAAATAAAAGCCCAGCAGGTAAGATTAATAGATGAAGTCGGAAAACAGTTGGGCGTAGTCGAAATCCAAGAAGCGCTTCGCACAGCCAGGGAGCGTAATTTAGATTTAGTGCAGGTTACCGAAAAGGTTGAACCGCCGGTATGTAAAATAGTGGACTTTGGTAAATATCTTTATCGAGAGCAAAGAAAAGAAAAAACAACCGTCAAATTCCATAGCGACCTAAAGGGAATAAGATTGGGATTTAGAACTTCCCAGCACGACATGGAAATTAAAGCCAAATTAGCTGAGAAATTTTTAAAAAAAGGGCACAAGGTAAGAGTAGAATTGGTGTTAAGAGGACGAGAAAAAACGTTATCCGATATCGCCAAAGAAAAAGCGCAGCAATTTTTAGAGTCGCTCAACAACGCCATTCCGATCAAAACAGAAAGGGAATTGAAAAGAGAAGCAAGGGGCTTTACGGCTATCATAACCAAGGCATAAACGCGAACAGATACCAATAAGAATACGAACTATCGCCAATATGATTGGACGGATATTGGCTAAAATCAGAGATATTGGCGGCATGAGCCCCGTTAGAAACCTTAGCCAGAAAAAATTTAATTTCATTTTTTTTGATCGACGATAATGGGAGCATAACCACCAACAAGAATCTGCTCAAAAATAGCATAGCGTTATATAAGACAGATCTCTAACGGGGTGAAAACCAGAAAATCCATAACAAAAAGATTCAAAATAACCAAAACAGGCAAGATTTTGAGAAGGCCCACGGGGCAAGATCATTATCGCGCTAAAAAATCGGGGAAAGCCGTCAGGCAAGGAAGAAAGTGGGTTGCGTTGTCAAAACCAGAAGCAAAAAAAATCAGAAAACTTTTAAAATCTTAGGGTGATTTGTTTTTAATTTTTTAGGTTTTTAAATAAAATGGCAAGGGTAAAAAGAGGAAAAACCGCCAACAAAAGAAGGAAAAATATCCTGCAGCATACTAAAGGTTTCCGCTGGGGAAGAAAGTCAAAATACCGTCTCGCCAAAGACGCGCTTTATCACGCCTGGACTTTTTCTTACCGCGACCGAAAGGTCAGAAAAAGAGAATTTAGAAAACTTTGGCAAACAAAAATCTCTTCAATGTGCAAAAAATACGGCACGAACTATAGCAAGTTTATACACCTCCTCAAAGAAGCCAAAATAGAATTGGACAGAAAAATTCTGGCGGAACTTATAGAAAAACGGCCGGAAATTTTCGAGAAAATCGTAAAAGAGGTTAAAAAATAATCGATATCTGAAATCAACAACAAAACTGCCATTGGGCAGTTTTTTGATCGGAACGCCTTCTTTCTTAAGCAAAGCAATCTTTTTCTTTGTTTCTGAATTGTAACCGCCGATTTCGCCGCCGGACTTTATAACCCCATGATAAGAAATTCCATAATCACGGTTCTGGTTTAAAATATTGCCTACCGTCCTAAAAGCTTTCGGCCTGCCCGCCAACTCCGCCACTTGCTTATAGCTTAAAACTTTTCCCCTCGGGAATTTTCTTGGCTATTGCGTAAACCTCGCTTTTGAATTTTTCGTTGCCATTTTGCGCCTTGCGTTTTTGGTTTTTGAATTAGATAGCTATTGGCTTTTTCAAGAATTCCTTTAGCGTTTTTAAAACTTAGTTTTTCCGCCGCGTCTTCGTATAGCAACCAAATAAAATCCAAGTGCTCATGGGAAAGCTTGATATCTTGGGTCTGGGTCTCAGCGAGCAAATAATAAACGGTTTTAAAAATAGTTTTATCTCCGTGTTTGAAGAAATACTTTTCTGTTTCCTTGAAGCCATCGGCAAACCAAAGGCTTGTTATTCCTGTCTCTTCCGCCACCTCTCTTTTAATGGTGTCTATTTCCCGCTCTCCTTTCTCAACATGCCCCTTTGGAAAACCCCAATATGTCTTATTAACATCGCCGATGGCGGCATAATTTAAAAGAAGGTAATAAAGTTTACCCTCGTTTTTTCTAAAAATTACCGCTCCGGCGGATTTTTCTACCATAACAATTTAATCATTTAAAGCATCTTAACAGTTTTTCGGCCGATTGAGTATTAACAACGTCTTCTTTTTCCGCCCAACCGCGTCGCGCTTGAGCAACACCGAATCCAATATATTGCAACTGATCTTTGTGATGAGAATCGGTATTAACAATCATTTTAACGCCGGCCTCTTTGGCGCGGCGGATATTCTGATCGTTCAAGTCGAGTCGCGTCGGAGAAGAATTAATTTCCAAAATAGTGCCTGTCTTGCTGGCAACCCGTAGTATTTCGTCAAAATCCATCTGATAAGCATCTCTTTTTTTGATGAGACGACCCGTAGGATGAGAGATTATATCCACGTTAGGATTTTCCATCGCTCTTACTATCCTTTTGGTCATCTTCTCTTTTTCCATTTTCAAAGAGGAATGAACCCCGGCAATCACGTAATCCAACCGCGCCAACGCCTCGTCGCTAATATCTATAGATCCATCGGGCATAATATTGGCTTCGCAACCGTGCAATAGCTTAAATTTACAATTTTCAATTTTCAATTTACGATTGATTTTATCAATTTCTTTTCTTTGCTCTAATAATTGCTTTTCATTAAGGCCGCGTTCAATCCGCAGAAATTTTGTATGGTCGGAAATGCCGATGTACTCATAGCCAAGGTCTTTTGCGGCTTTAGCCATCTCCTCAATGGAGTTAGCCCCTCCATCCCAATCAGAATGGCAGTGCAAATCTCCTTTAATATCTTTTACATTTAAGAGCCCTGGCAATTCCCCCTTGAGAGCCGCCTCTATTTCTCCTTCATTTTCTCTTATTTCTGGCGGCGGCGTTTGCATGCCTAATATCCTATAAATCTCTTCTTCTGTTTTGCTGGCAATCATTTTTGATCCCCACCCTCCAGAAGCGGGTCCTTGTCCGTCCGGCAGGCGGGCGTCTTTGGCGGAAAAAAGGCCGTATTCTGAAAGCTTCAAGCCCTTGCCAATAGCAATAGTGCGAACAGCGATGTTGTGCTCTTTGGAGCCGGTAAAATACTGCAGAGCCGCGCCGTATGATTTCGCCGACACCACCCTGATATCCATATCAAAACCGTCCTCTACCCTTACGGACGCTTTGGTCTTACCCTTGCCCCAAATCTTGATAATGCCAGGCAGAGAAACAAAAAAATCCATCACCTTTTCGGGCTTTCTGGAAATAACCAGAAAATCAACATCGCCAATGGTTTCTTTCATTCTCCTGACAGAGCCGGCCAAAGAAATCTTTTCCACTTCTTTAAATTTGCTAAGTTTTTGATAAACTTTTTCAACTTTTGGAAAAATCTCTCCCAACAAAAACCTGCCCTTGCTTCTTTTCAAAAAAGCAATGCTTTCTAAGATATTGTTTTCTGTTTTTTCCCCAAAACCAAAGAGAGGAGCTATCTTGTGCGTTTTTGCCGCTTCTTCCAAGTCTTTTAAACCGCGGATGCCTAATTTTTGATAGAGTGCTTTGGCTTTTCTCGGACCAACGCCCTCCACCGCAATAATCTCTTCGATGTTTAAGGGTAATCGTTTTTTAAACGATTCGTGGTATTGTATTTTGCCGGTCTTCAAAAACTCTTCTATTTTTTCGGCAATACTCTTGCCTACTCCAGGAATCTCTTCTAAAGTTTTTTTTCCGCCTTGCCGATAAATCTCTCTAACATCTTCCTCCAACGAATCTAAAACCAAAGCGGCTCTTTGATAGGCGTATGGTTTGAAATCGGCGCCTTCCATCTTTAGATAATCGGCTATTTCTTGCAATATGCGAGCAAGTTTTTTGTTTTCCATAAAAAACACTATGCAAGTCCTCCGCGCTCTCGATACCAAACACGATCGTCTTATTTTTGAATGGGAACGATGCGGTGAACGGTTCTTCCGGGAAAAATTTGGCGCCTGATTGCCAATAACGCCGTAGAGGCCAAAATTCCGAAAATAGCGAC
>MHUC01000012.1:1117-2280 GCA_001823315.1 Candidatus Wildermuthbacteria bacterium RIFCSPHIGHO2_12_FULL_40_12 | reverse complement strand
CTATCCCTCCGAAAGCGGCAGCGAAAGCAAAAGCAAAACCAATACTGGTGCTGTAAACGCTCCAAGAAAAGGCCTGCCAATCTTTGTCGATGTGGCGAGTGAAAATCGCCGACCAAGTAGGTATAACACACGCCATTGCTAATCCTCTGATTAACTCGAGCAGAAAAATGTGCCAGACCTGGGTAGAAATGAGATACCCTAATGGAATTATATTAGCGACATACATACCCCAAACCAAAAACCAAAAATCATCCTTTTCTCCGGATTTTTTGTCAAAATAATAAGCCAGAAACGGCTGAACAATTGATTTTGCCAACCAATAGGCGGCGGCAACGAAACCAACAGTTGCTAAATTCCCTCCTTGGACATGATCTGTCAAGAAAATGGCGAAAATGGGACCGATTAAACCCCAGCCGGACTGCAGAAAGAAATCGGAAATAATCAGTATCCTAATAACCTTATTTATGCCAGGCATCACTCTTAAAGCTTACGTCTCTTTTTATACCCAGACCAGACATACCAAACCAGAAGTCCAAGCGGAACCCAAACCACCGCCCAAGCAATAACGGTAATCACCGTATAAGAGATTACTTTCCAAAATTCAATTGCTTCTTTCCACGCTCTCAACAAAACATACTTTGGTCTCCATTTTTCCGATGGAGGCACCGGGAGCAATTCTTCCGAGAGCGCCAAATCAACGCTGACTGTCGCCATTTTAACGTTTTCGTCCAAGTACTTCATTCTGCCCTTAATAATTTCTATTTCCTGACGCGTTCTGGTAAGCTCCCTCTGAACCTCCAGCACTTCGGATAATTTCCCGGCGCGCTCCATTAATTTTAACAATTGCGCGGAAGTTGCTTCTAAGTTTGTCAATCTTGATTCCAAATCAACATATTCCTCGGTAACATCCTGTCCTCGGCTGTTTTCGTATGACACTTTGACGGCTAAATTTCTGACAAAAGACAAAGCGTCGTCAAAACCATCAGCCGGCACTCTAACGGCAACACTGCCAATAGGAACTTGCTCCTCTTCCGACACGGAACTAGACACAACCCAACCATTTTTGCTTTCTGCGTATTCAATAATTTTTTTAACCGAAGATGCAATATCTTTTACCGTTACACCCAAATATCCGGATTTAATAACCAATCGACTAACGGCAT
>MHUC01000012.1:0-1078 GCA_001823315.1 Candidatus Wildermuthbacteria bacterium RIFCSPHIGHO2_12_FULL_40_12 | reverse complement strand
AGGAAGAATTCTCAACTGCCCCCATTTTTACAAAAGAGATCGCATCCAAGAATCCCGGCGCGCCAGATTGAGATATAGTAGATCCTGTATTTGAAGAGCGCGACGCTCCAAGTCCTTGAAAAACAGCTGTCAAAAGCAACGCGACCAATAGAACTAAAATTATAACAAGAACAATGATTAACCAAAATTTATTTTTCATACTGTTAATTGTTAATTATAAATTGCGAACCTTCTATTTCTCCGAGTTAACTATTTTAATTAAGACTTCTCTTCGTCTGGGACGATTGTCAAAATCAATAAAAACGATCTGTTGCCACGAACCCAACGTCGGCTCTCCATTATCGATCGGAACGGTTAAAAATGGCTTCAAAAGGGACGATCCAATATGAGAGTGCGCGTTAGCGTCGTCCCACGTCCGATTATGGCGGTAATCCTTATCGCAGGGAATAAGTTTTCTTAAAAACTCTTGAAAATCAGCGACCAAATTCGGCTCATACTCCATTGTTGTTATGCCGCAGGTAGAACAGGAGCAAGATATTAAACAGATACCGCTTTTAACCGCCGGCGCCCTGACTTTTTCGGCCACCTTACCTGTTATATCAATAATATCATAATCTCCCCTGGTTAACAGCGAAAATTTCATCGCTTTGTGTTGCTAAAATTCTGCCAAAGTGAAGCGATGGTAGAGGCAATGCCAGAAGGAATTATGAGTCGTTTGCCATAAAACCTTCTCTTTAGGGTTTCCGTAAACTGAAGAACCGCGATATTGTCGACGGACTCAAAAGCCCACTCCCAAAAAGAAGCAATGGGAAAATTTTTATCTTGCTTCCAGTACTGAAGCGCCTGAAAAAGGTTCGCCAACACGTCAACTTGATGAAAAAAACGGGACTCGATCGAACCCATAGTTTTTAATTCTTCCCACGGCTGAATAATTTCTTTCTTCAAAGAATTATCCAATGGCGCCACAATCTTTGCCAAAGACGCTTTTTCTTCTTTATATTTTTTAAGAAAGTTTTCGGCTTTTTCTTTCTTGGAAAAACGAACCCATTTTTTTAGAATCTCTCTTTGCGCCTTTTTG
>MHUC01000011.1:4751-7824 GCA_001823315.1 Candidatus Wildermuthbacteria bacterium RIFCSPHIGHO2_12_FULL_40_12 | reverse complement strand
AAAAGAGGAAAAAGGAAAAACAATGTTTTTCGTAATTGCAATGATTCTGTTCAAGGTATCATTACTGACGGCGTCAGTAATGACCACCGCCTACTGTATCAACCAAAAGGAGCGCGTAACCGTCAGGACCATCGCGACAGTGTGCGTAGCGGTTCTTCTTTTCAGTGTGTTTTGCTTTCCAAATACTGCCGAGGGGTTTCGAGAACTCCCGCAGTTCAACATTCCTTTTCTCTGGCCATGATAAAAATGGCCAGAGAATAACAAGGGAGAAAAGATTCATACTTTTTCTCCCCTTCATCAAAGTTCAGTACTGGATTCGTTGAAGTAATGGATTTTGATGAGGTGATGGAAATGAAAAAAAAGAAAAGGGAAGAACGAGGCGGGCAGAGAGCAAAACCTTTGTCCGATCGGAAAACGAGACGCCCCTTAAAGAAGGGGAGTGTCATGAGAGAAGTAGCGAAGCAGGGAGTGCTGGTTCGCGGGAGAATTCTGCAGCGAACTCCAGCAGCTGCCAGAAAAGAGCTGATCGAGTTAGGGATTCTTATTCCCTGTGGTCAGACCTCCTCATCGAAAAGGCCCTAACCGAGAGGGCTCAACAAAAAAGGAAGAAATCTCGGTATTTCAATTTCTTCCTTCTATTTTTTAGTTTGTTAGCAATAATGGACTGAAAAGTGGAGATATTTGACAAAATTTTAGAAAACCATATCATGGACATAGTAGCAGTTCTGACTCTCGCGATTTACTGTTAGAGAGAATCGTAGAACGTAGCCCGGTAGTGCATTTTGGACTGGCGCTGATTATTCCTTTGCGTAGCGCGCGACGCAAATCCAAAATCTACTACCGGGGGTCGAGCTACTATGAAGGAAAATAATAACACGACTGGAACGTTTTAAACGATTGAAACGTTTAAGGCGACTGTACGAATATATGGCTGAAACAAAAACAAGCGATCAGGATTTCCTTGAATATCTTATTAAGGCCTTAGTTGATCACCCTGAAGATGTCAAGGTTGACCGTAAGGTTGACGAGATGGGGGTTCTGCTTTCTTTGAAGGTGAACCCTGAAGACATGGGTCAGATCATCGGCAAGGCCGGTTCTACCGCCAGAGCTATCAGGTCTTTAGTTCGTATTATTGGCTTGAAAAATCACGCCAGAGTGAACTTGAAGATTGAAGAGCCGGAAGGTGGAAGGGTCGTAAGGCCAAGGAGAGAGGAACAATCTGGAGCTGACTTGGAAGATCTCAAGTTATAAATCTGATTTTACAGATTCAAGAAAACCGTGCTACCATCTATTAATAGTGCGGTTTTCATTTTTGCGCGTGAAATTATTGGCATTATTCCTCATACGACACGCAGTCGACATTAATGATTTAAGCCAAGAACGGTTCGGTCGCTGCTAATTCTCGCCCCGCCAGGTTTGTTCGACAAGGTAATCAATAAATAAGCGGGGCTACGAAGTGTCGTTTTCGGAATATTGCCTTAATAATTTTGTGATTAGATTCGATATAATAACAATTTTTCCCCATATTTTTGATTCTTATTTAAAAGAGTCATTTATCCAAAAAGCCCAAGAAAAGGGGCTAATTAGCGTTAAAATTCACGATTTAAGGGGTTTTTCCAGGGATAAACGCAGAACCGTCGACGACAGGCCATTTGGCGGCGGATTGGGAATGGTCATCAAGGTCGAGCCCGTCTTTCGAGCGGTCTCGGCTTTGAAACGAAAAACGAAAAACGAAAAACGAAAAATAGTTTTATTTACGCCGCGAGGCAAGCAATTCAATCAAAGAATGGCGTATCAACTGTCGAAATTAAAAAGAGTCATTTTAATTTGCGGGAGATACGAAGGCGTGGACGAAAGAGTAGCAAAGCATATTGCCGATATGGAGTTGTCCATTGGGCCTTTTGACTTGATGGGTGGAGAATTGCCTGCAATGGCGGTTGTTGAATCGGTTACAAGATTAATCCCGGGCGCAATCGGAAAACCATCGCTTTTGAAAGAGAGAATTACGAAAGAAAAAGGTTTTATGGAGTATCTTCAATATACTCGGCCGGAAGAATTTTCTCCCGGAAAAGGAAAACGAACTTGGAAAGCGCCAAAAGCGCTTCTATCGGGCGATCACAAACAAATAGAGGCGTGGCGAAAAAAACACGGAAAAGCTATTGAATAATTTTTGTGTGGGTGGTGAGGGATTTGGTCACAAGTATCCGCTGAAGCTGATGTAAATTATCGATGTGGGTGGTGAGGGATTTGCACCCCCGAAGGCCAAAGGCCGTCAGATTTACAGTCTGATGCGTTAGCTACTCCGCCAACCACCCAGTTTCGATATATTAACATAAAATCGCTAATTTTCAATGTTTTTAACTCAAACCTTCTCATTTTAACAGAACTCTGATAGAATAACCCAGAACGATATAAGGGATTTAGTAGGTTTGCGCTGAACAAAGAGAAGCGCCGATGTAGCTCAGTTGGTAGAGCACGTCTTTGGTAAAGACGAGGCCAGCGGTTCAATCCCGCTCATCGGCTTGATTAAAAATTTAAAAATTCGTTATAGTCATTTTTACTTTTTCGTTTTGAGATTTAATTTTGACTAAGCGAAGTGAAGGAAATCTGCCCGGTAGTGAAAATTCGACAGCGATTTATGTTCTATACCTATATATTAAGAAGCATTAAGAATAATGATCTATACATTGGATATACAAGCAATCTCAAGAAAAGATTAATAGAACATAATCGCGGAGTTAATTTTTCAACGAAACATAATAAACCATGGAAATTAATATATTACGAAGCTTGTATTAACAAAAACGATGCCAAAAGAAGAGAAGAGTATTTTAAAACCAGCCAAGGTCGCAGGTTATTGAAAAGAAGATTAAAGGACTATTTTTACGCAACTAAAAATTAGTCGAATTTCTACTACCGGGTATGGCAACAAAAAAACCATTTATCAAACTTCAGTGTTCGGAATGCAAAAGAATTAATTATTTCACTCGCAAGTCAAAGGGTAAGACCGGGATAACCGAGAAGAAGCTGGAATTGAAGAAATTTTGCCGTTGGTGTAAGAAACATACACCAC
>MHUC01000011.1:0-4735 GCA_001823315.1 Candidatus Wildermuthbacteria bacterium RIFCSPHIGHO2_12_FULL_40_12 | reverse complement strand
ATAATAAATAGATAGTTGAAAGAGCAAGAAAGAGTTTATCCTGAAATTATTGAAGGACCACTATCGCAAGAAGCATTCAGCGCGTAAAGAAGTTAAAATCCTCATTGATGGTGATAGATGGGGGATGTCGTTCAACGGCAGGACTCTGGTCTCCAAAACCAGTAATCTAGGTTCGAATCCTGGCATCCCCGCCAGTTAGGAAATGAAGTCATTGGCTCGCCCGTCTTCGATCCTGAGGGTCTCAGACCCGAACGGGCTACGCGGGCTCGCCAGCCCTGCCTGCCGGCAGGCGAGTCGAGAGACCGAGAGGATTTGCCAAATCTGTCTAAATCAGGCAAAGTTGTAATTTTAGTCGAAAAGAGTTATTTTAGATAAGGAGAAGTTCTTTATCTATTTTTTATTTTCAAGATAAAATCATCATGTTTCTAACAAAAAACACGAGAAAAAAAGCAGTAGTCGTTTTTATTATTATAGCCGCGCTGATCTTTGGGTATCAGATATTCTTTAAGAAAAATAAAACAGATTTAGTATTGTTTAACGTGGTCAAGGGCGATGTGACGCAAGAGGTTTCCGAAACCGGCCAAGTACAAAAAGGGGAAGAAATTGATTTGAATTTTAAGACGGCGGGCAGGATTGAAAGCGTTTCTATTAGGGCGGGAGACAAAGTTATCAGTGGTCAGGAATTGGCAAGGATGGACACCCAACAGCTTCAAATTCAACTTGGAGAGGCGCAATCGGCTTTGAATGTTATTGAGGCCAAGAGAGATGACGCTAATCTTTCTTTAGATGCCGCTCGCCAAGAATTAGCGGATACTATAGCCACGCAAAATGAGAAGGTTGACAAAGAATACAAAGACGCAATAACGGTTGTGGATGATGTGTATCTTAATGCTTACAACGCGTTTGCTTTCATGGATTTGCTGAAACGGACTTATTTTACATCGTATCCTACGCAGGAGAGCGGCAAAATTTTTGATAACGTATTTGAAATTGAGAAGGTAATAGGCGTTATAGAGGTTCACGTTGACGAGATCAAAAAAGGCTTTGACAAAGAAAAGATAAATTCAGCGCTTGATGAGTTAGGGGATGAAATTATTGCGGTTAGAAATCAGCTGGAGCAGGCAAGAATAACCATAGAAACGAGTAGTTACCGAAGCATTGTTTCTAATACTGATAAAAGCTCTTTAGACGCGCACAAGTCCAATATTAACGGTGTTTATTCTGATTTTGTTGCCGCCAAAGCAGATATTTCTTTGGCTGAAGTTATCGCTCAAGCCGCAATAAATAGCGCCGAATCTACGGTTTATAGTTTAGAGAATCAGTTAGATGTTGATCGAGATGGTTTATATGAGTCGCAGGTAAATGAGGCGAGATTAAGGGTTCGGTTATTGGCAGAGCAAATCGAGGACGCCACATTAAAAAGCCCAGTGGATGGACAAGTGGCAAGGGTCAATAAAAAAGCCGGCGAGACCGCGCAACCGGCTGATTTAGAGCCAGTAATTTCTGTTCTACCACTAATCCCATTTGAGGTGGAAACCGATATTTACGAGGAAGATGTGGTTAAAATAAACGTTGGCAATCCGGTTGACATCTCTTTGGTTCCTTTCCCAGACAAGATTTTTGCAGGAATGGTGGTAGCTATTGATCCTGCTGAAAAAATAATAGACGGAGTTATTTATTACGAGGTCAATATCGTTTTTGTAGATGATGTGCCGCAAAATTTGAAGCCGGGAATGACCGCCGATGTTAATATTAGAACCGGTCTAAGGGAAGGAGTGATTATTATTCCTGAAGAAGCGCTAAGCTCGGACAACGGAAAAAAGACAGTTCAAGTTATGAAAAACAGGAAAATTGAAGAGCGGGAAATAAGGGTTGGCTTAGAGGGGTCGGATGGAATGGTTGAAGTTTTATCCGGACTTCAAGAGGGCGAAAAAGTGGTTATCCGTCAATGAATTTCCCCCACAGCAAGCTACGGGGTATCTTCTCCGCAATGAAGATTATTGTATTGTGCCCCTCGCGAACGCGCGCGGCGCGACGGATAAATAACTAATCAAAACACGAATTGTCGCGAATGAATATTGGTGAATGTTCGTGATTTTAATTCGTGATATTGTTTGTGGCTAATCCAGTTATAAAACTTGACAATGTCTGGAAGGTTTATCGGTTGGGGAAGATAGACCTTCCGGTTTTAAGGGGAGTGAGTTTGGATATCGCAAGGGGCAGTTTTGTGGTTATTTTGGGGCCTTCGGGCTCCGGCAAATCAACTATGCTTCATATGGTAGGATGTTTGGATTTACCGACCAGAGGAAAAGTTCTTTTGGAAAACCAAGATATTTCAGCGATGTCTGAAGACCAATTGGCTCAAGTCAGAGGCAGAAAAATAGGGTTTATTTTTCAACAATTCAATTTGCTTTCCAATTTGACCGCTTTGGAGAACGTAATGGTTCCAATGATTTTTCAGGGTAGCCCTGAACAGGAAAGAATAGGCAGGGCAAGTTCTCTTTTGAATTCTCTGGGGTTGAAAGACAGATTGCATCATACGCCAATGGAGCTTTCCGGAGGCGAACAACAGAGAGTGGCGATAGCGAGAGCTTTATCTAACGACCCTGAAATCGTTGTGGCAGATGAGCCAACCGGCAATTTAGATTCCGCGACCGGAGAAAAAATAATGGAAATTCTGATGAATCTTCACAAAGAAGAAAAAAAGACCATTATTGTTGTTACGCATGATCCTCAAATAGCGCGTTACAGCAACCAGGTGGTGCATATTAAAGACGGTCAATTAGCTTTGAATCATTATTCTGAAGAAAAAATTTTATGGAGCAGCAAATAGCGATCTTGAAAGAATATTTTAAAATAGCCGTTAAAAATTTGAGAACCAGGAAGTTAAGGAGCTGGCTGACCATCCTTGGCATTGTTATCGGCGTTTTTCTGATAATGTCGTTATTGTCCTTGAGCCAGGGGTTAAAAGAAACGGTTTTGAAACAGTTAAGGGCCGTTGGCACAAATATAGTGATGATTATGCCGGGCAATATCTCTGATATTGTTACTAATCTGACTGGCGGTATGGAGTTAACCGAGTCAGACCTGAATATCATTAGAAAAACCAAAGGAGTAGAGGCGGTTCTGCCCAATGTTTTTAAGGCGATACTGGTAAAATCTCAAGACAAAACCAAGACGATGATTCTTTACGGCATAGACCTAAGAGATTCATTAAATATCTATCAAGACGATATGGGTATGAGAGTGGCTGACGGCCGATGGCCGGTTCCGGGCAAGAGAGAAATTATAGTTGGCAGTTTGGTTTCAAGCGATGTTTTTCCGGGATTAAAGGTTGGCGATAAAGCCACCATTAAAGGCAGGCAGTTTGAGGTGGTGGGTATTTTGCAATCAATGGGAAACAAGCAAGACGACATGATGGCGGGCATTGATATGGGTTTTTACCGCGACATTACCGGTGACCGAGAAGGAGCGCCCCAGGCAATCGCAAAGATAGCCATGGGCTATTCGGTTGATCAAGTCGCTAAAAACATCAAGAAAAACCTTGAAGAAAACGCCAAAAGGAGAATTGGTCGGGAATCGGGGAATGTTTATTCGGTTTTGACCAGCGAGGCCTTAGGAAGTATCGTTGGCGGTATTATGGGAATAATCCAGGCAATCGTGTTTGTTTTTGGCGGTATCGCTGTTTTAGTTGGAGGCATTGGCATTATGAATACTATGTATACATCTGTCCGAGAAAGAACTAAAGAAATCGGAATCTTAAAAGCCGTGGGCGCTAAAAATTCTACTATTGTTATGATTTTTTTGATTGAGTCGAGTATTATTGGTTTGGTCGGCGGAATAGGCGGAATGATTCCTGGGTTAGGATTATCAAAACTCATTCAGGCATATGGACAGGTTCACCCCGTGCTTTATATTGAAGCATCAATTACGCCCGGAATAATCTTATTCGGTTTAATCTTTTCTTTGGGAGTTGGGTGTTTGTCCGGATTTTTCCCGGCAAGGAGCGCGGCCCAATTAAAACCAGTAGACGCTTTAAGATATGAATAAATCAATATGATTTTAGATATTAAACAATATCCCAGCCCGACCTTAAGGAAAAGAGCGCAAGAGATCGTGGCGGTTGACGAAGAAATAAAAAAACTTGGACAAGATATGACAGAAACAATGATTGCCAAAAAGGGAGTGGGACTGGCCGCGAATCAGGTAGGGATATTAAAAAGAATCATTGTCGTGCAGATGGAAAATGGCCCCGAGGTCTTTATTGATCCAGTCATTATTAAAAGGCAGGGGACAATAATAATGGACACGGAGGGGTGTTTGAGTGTACCTGATTTATGGTTAGAAATAAAAAGAGTTGCCGAAATTGAGGTGCGGGCGTTGAATCTTGACGGAGAGTCGGTTAAAATAAAAGCCAAGGGCTTTGTCGCGAGAATTTTTCAACACGAGATAGACCATTTGAACGGAGTATTAATAATTGACAGAGTTGGTTTCTGGCAAGGGCTAAAAGCCAGAAGACAGCTGAAAAAACATGGGATTCGTTGACGCTTTGGTTCAGAGTAATTGGCTAAAAACGCCAAGGATTATTCAGGCATTTGAAAAGATTGAAAGGGGAGATTTCGTGTTGGAAAGCAGCAAAGATTTAGCGGGGTTAGACGAGTCCTTGTCTATTGGATATGGTCAGACAATATCCCAGCCGTTAGTGGTTGCTTTTATGTTGGAGTTGCTTCAACCA
>MHUC01000010.1:12588-12696 GCA_001823315.1 Candidatus Wildermuthbacteria bacterium RIFCSPHIGHO2_12_FULL_40_12 | reverse complement strand
ACTGTTGCCGCAACGCTCTCTTGAAGAGTTTTTTGTTCTGACTTGCTAAAATTCTTCACAACAAAAATCTCTGCGCTTTTCGGTTTACCGGATAGTGGTTGAACTCCG
>MHUC01000010.1:2211-12563 GCA_001823315.1 Candidatus Wildermuthbacteria bacterium RIFCSPHIGHO2_12_FULL_40_12 | reverse complement strand
TTTTTAGCGCATTAATAATCGATTCGACGCCTTTATGTCCGGCCGCGCCCCTAGATTTCGATATTTTCATTTTTCCCAGAGGAAGATCTATGTCATCATGGACGATGCATATTTTTTCAGGATTAATTTCGTGTTTTTTAGTCACATAAGCAACTGTTCTGCCAGAGTCATTCATAAATGTTAGCGGTTTAATCAGCTCGATTTTCTGGTTTGCAATCGTGCCCCAAGAATAGAAGCAAATTCCCGCTTTGTTTTTCTGCCAATCGGAAAAACCACCATTTTCTTGCAGTTTGTCCAAAACCAAAAAGCCAAGATTGTGCCTTGTTTTTTTGAATTTTTCCCCGGGGTTTCCCAGACCGAAAATAGCGATCATTGTAGGTTAATTATACCATTTAATATCTTTTGTCGGTACGATTTGCCAAATTCAAGCATGTTGCTATAATTTAAGATAATTTATCAAAACTCTATTTCCATGAAATCATTTTTTCTATTTATTTGGGAATCATTGAAAATAGTATTGGTGGCATTATTAATAGTGGTGCCGATTCGTTATTTTTTGTTTCAGCCATTTTTTGTGATTGGTCAATCGATGGAGCCGAACTTTAATAACGGCGATTATCTGATTGTTGACGAAATTTCCTATCGATTTCTCAAGCCCAAAAGGGGCGAAGTGATAGTGTTCAAGTACCCGGATAATCCAACCCAGCGCTACATTAAAAGAATTATCGGTTTGCCAGGAGAAACCATAGAAGTCGAAAACGGTGAAATTGCGATTTCCAGCGCAGATCAATTTTTGGCCTTGGACGAATCTGGCTATTTGTCTGATTTAGTCGAGACGTCTGGCAATATCAAAATAACCCTTCACGATAACGAATATTTTGTGTTGGGAGATAATAGGATGTTGTCATCCGATTCGAGAAGGTGGGGAACTCTGCCCAAGGAGAATATCATCGGAAGGGTTTTTCTGCGGGCTTGGCCCCCCGGAGTGTTTGCTAAAATCGAAGCCCCTGCTTATTAATATGGCTAAGAAATTACGCTTTCAATCTCCAACCGGAATGCACGATATCCTGCCGGAAGAGCAGTATTATTTTCAACGTATCAATAAGGTCTCTGAACATATTGCCGGCTTTTACGATTTTAAGAAAATAGATACTCCAATTCTGGAGGACGCAGAGCTTTTTTCCCGAGGCGTGGGTCTTTCTACCGATATTGTGCAGAAGCAAATGTATGTTCTTAAGACCAGAGGGGGCGATTTTTTGGCTCTAAGACCCGAATGCACCGCTCCGATTGTCAGGTCTTTTCTCCAGCACGGGATGTTTAATTTGCCCCAGCCAGTCAAGCTTTGGTATTTTGGTCCTTTCTTTCGGGCTGAACATCCTCAAGCCGGTCGTTATCGTCAGTTCTGGCAGGTTGGATTTGAAATATTGGAAGAAAAAAGCTCCGTGGTAGATGCGCAAATGATCCAGATCTTCTACAACATATTGCAGGAACTTCGTTTAAAAAATTTGATCGTCGAAGTTAATAGTATAGGTGATAGCCAATGCCGACCTTATTATAAAAAACTATTGACCAGTTATCTCAAGGTTCGCGAATCGGCTTTGTGCCTTGATTGTAAGAGAAGATTTCGGAAAAACCCTCTAAGAGTGCTTGATTGTAAAGATGAAAAATGTCAGCAGATAAAATCTCAAGCTCCGCAAATTTTAGATCATCTCTGCGACGAGTGCAATCATCACTTTAAAGAAGTGCTGGAATTTTTGGACGAACTTGAGCTGCCGTATAGATTAAACAGTCATTTAGTAAGAGGATTGGATTATTATACTAAAACGGTTTTCGAGATTTTTAGCGATGTCAATCCTGACAAAAAGAATGCGGCAAACGGATCTCAAGTCAACGAGGGGATGACGAGTTTGGCTATGGGCGGAGGGGGAAGATACGACGCTTTGGCTAAGTTGATAGGCGGTAGAGATGTCGCGGCAGTAGGGGGTGCCATGGGAGTGGAAAGAATTATCCAGGCGATGAAGGCAAGACGGATCAAGTTCGCAGAAGAAGCGTCGGCGCAGATTTTTATAGCTCAACTGGGGAATTTAGCCAAGAGGAAGAGCCTGAAGATTCTGGAAGAATTTAGAAAAGAAAAAATTACAGCCGCTGAAACTTTTGGTAAGGACTCCTTAAAATTTCAACTTAATAAAGCTAACAAGCTGGGAGTAAGATATGTTTTAATCTTGGGCCAAAAGGAAGCGCTTGAAAAAACTATCCTTATCAAAGATATGATTTCCGGCAAACAAGACACAGTGAAGTTAGACAAGATAGTCGACGAAATTAAAAAACGACTAAAGCGCCGTTAATAAAATCACTAATTTAACTCACCAGTTTTTGCGGACATATTATTAATCATCCGTAGGAATTCGTGATGAGTATTCGTGCTATGGATTGCATCTTTTGTAAAATTATCAGTAAGCAAATTCCTTCCGCGGCGGTCTATGAAGATGAAAAGATCTTGGGGTTTAACAATGTCGAACCAGATTCTCCGATGCATTTTCTCTTTGTGCCCAAGGAACATCTTGAATGGAAATCGGAATTTAAGGAAGATGATTTATTGCTGCTTGGCGAAATAGCCGCGGCGGCTAAAAAGGTCGCTATCGAAAAGAACATATTTTCGGCTTGTAAACTTATCTTTAATATTGGGAAAACCGGACACATACCGCATATCCATTTGCACCTTTTAGGCGGATGGAAAGATAAAATCCCAATGCGTAATATCTAATGGCTTTAGAAGTAAGAAAAAAAGACAAAGAAACTGTCCAGTCATTGCTCTATCGTTTCAATCGTGGCGTTCAGCAAAGCGGAATCTTGGTTCGCGCCAGAAAAACAAGATTTAGAAATAGAAAAAAGTCCCGTACCGTGGAAAAAAAGGCCGCCTTGAGAAAGGTGGAGATGAAGAAGCAATATCAGAAATTAAAAAAATTAGGCAAAATAACGCCAAAGTCAAGGAAGAGCAGATGACCTTTTTGGAGAAAATTAAAAATGACTTAACGTCTTTAATGAAAAGCAAACAAGAGCTGGATGTTTTGGTTTTGCGTCAGATTTTAGCCGCTGTTTTGAACAAGGAAAAAGAGAAGCGGTATAAATTAAGCAAAGACGGTGTTGACGGAGAGAAATTGAAAAAAGAAAGTCAATTGTCGGAGGAAGAAATTCTAGCCGTTGTTGTCTCCGAAGCCAAAAAAAGAAAGGAGGCCATTGTGGAATTTGAGAAAGGCGCGCGAGACGATTTGGTGAAAAAAGAAAAAGCAGAGTTAGTGATTCTGGAAAAATATCTGCCGTCCCAGTTAAGCAAAGAAGAAATAATATCGATAGCAAAAGAGATAATGCAAAAACTTAATGTTCAGACGGCAAAGGACATTGGTAAAGTTATGTCAGAATTAATGCCGAAACTGCGAGGTCGGGCGGACGGAATGACAGTAAGCAACATTGTAAGAGAACTGCTTCCTTGAGCACATTCTAAACAGGATTAAACAATGATTGAAGTTAAGAATCTGTCGGGCAGTCGAATTGAGCAAAAATCCTTACTGAAGGCAACGCAAAAAGTTCTCACCGGCGAAAAATCGAAACTGGACGTCTCCATTGTTTTGATGCAGCCAAAAGAGATACAATTACTGAACAGACAGTATCGGAATAAAAATTATCCAACAGATGTATTATCTTTCAGGTACGAAGAATCTGGAGAGATTGTGCTTTGTGTTCAGGAAATCAAGAAAGATGCTATGGCAACGGGAACCATATTGAAAAAGCAGGTGGTTTTGGTGTTGATTCACGGCGTTCTCCATCTTTTAGGTTATGATCATGAAAAGTCCCGCAAAGAAGCCGAAAAAATGGAGAAAAAGCAAAATTATTATTTAAAAAAACTGCGGTTCAATTAACCATCTTTATGGCGAAAAATCATGTCTTTGCCGGATTAGATGTCGGCGGCAACGAAGTGAAACTGGTGATCATTCAGCAACTTGATGATAAGGACGATTTTCAGATTTTATCGCAAAACCGAGAAGTGTGTTCTGGCATTAGGAGAGGGGTAGTGATCAACCTCCAAGAAGTGTCCGACGCTATTATCTCTTGTGTCAAACAGGCCCAAGAGCAATCAGACAAGAAAGTCAAGAGCGTTTACGTTAATATTGATGGTAGCCATATATTTTTAGCCGCTTCCCATGGTTTAGTTTCAGTGTCGAGAGCCGACCAAAAAATTTCTCAAGAAGACATCAATAGAGTAATCCACGCCGCTCAAACTTTTTCCTTGCCGTCCAATAAAGAGATTTTAGATGTTTTTCCTAAAGAATTTGTCGTAGATGGAGAAAAAGGGATCAGGGATCCATTGGGCATGCAAGGAGTGAGATTAGAGGCGGACGTGTTAGCGATTGGATGTCTTTCTCCTTATTCTAAAAATTTAACAGAGGCCGTTTTAGAATCGGGACTTCAGATTGACGGAGTTATTGTGAATCCTTTGGCTTCAGCCAGGGCCGTGCTGACCGATCGAGAAAGAGAGCTGGGGGTGGCGGTGTTGGATATTGGGTCTTCGACTACGGGATTGGCGGTATTCGAAGAAGGGAATTTAATTCACGCCGCTATTTTGCCATTAGGATCTTTTAATATCACCAAAGACATAGCCATTCTTTTAAGAATAGACATTGATGAGGCCGAAAGAATCAAGGTAGAATTTGGTTCTTGCGTCTGGCGAGGAAGCAAGAAAAAGGAAAAGATCAAAAGCGATTTTTTATCGGAACGATTGCAGGTTTCCAAAAAAAATCTGATTGATATTATAGAGGCAAGAGTTTCAGAGATTTTTGAACAAGCGAATAAAGAGTTAAAAAAGGTGTCGCGTCAGGGCCTTTTGCCATCGGGCGTTGTGTTGACTGGCGGCGGCGCGAAATTGCCCAAGATCGTTGAGTTAGCCAAAAAAGAAATGAAACTACCGAGTCGCATCGGTTTGCCCCGGGACTTCGTTCCCCCTCAAGAAGATTCTTCGCTGGCGGCGGCCTGCGGATTAGCTCTTTCTGGTTTTGACCTGGAAGATGTTTCGTCTGCCTCTGGCCTTGGGGGTATTGCCGCTAAGATCAAAAAAGTTTTTCATCCCTTTATTCCTTAATAAAAAATACATGAAGGATATAACTAAAATCAAAGTGGTTGGGGTTGGCGGATCTGGGTCCAATACTGTTACACGCATGGCAAAAAGCAAGATTAAGGGCGTGGAGTTGATAGCAATCAATACAGATAATCAAGACCTCAATAAAGCCAACGCTCACTACAAAATCAGAATCGGTAAGAGTTTGACTCGAGGATTAGGGACCGGAATGAATCCGGAGATCGGCCGAAAATCCGCCGAAGAGCAGAAAGAAGAAATCACAAAGATTCTTAAGGGATCGGATATGGTGTTCGTTACCTGCGGTTTAGGGGGAGGAACTGGCAGCGGCGCAGCGCCGGTGGTAGCCGAGATTG
This sequence comes from Candidatus Wildermuthbacteria bacterium RIFCSPHIGHO2_12_FULL_40_12, assembly GCA_001823315.1. Classification (GTDB taxonomy): domain Bacteria; phylum Patescibacteriota; class Minisyncoccia; order Minisyncoccales; family 2-12-FULL-40-12; genus 2-12-FULL-40-12. The sequence goes on along the minus strand of MHUC01000010.1, from coordinate 7,079 downwards.
CCAAAGGACTTGGCGCTTTAACGATAGGCGTTGTTACTAGGCCGTTTTCCTTCGAAGGGTTATCAAGGCAAAGAATAGCCGAAAACAGCCAGAGATTATTAAAGAAAAAAGTTGACGCCCTTTTGGCTATTCATAACGACAAGCTTTTAGAGACCGCAGAACTCAACGCAACGATTATTAATGCTTTCTCGGCGTGCGATGATATTTTGAGGCAGGCGGTTCAGGGTATTTCCGATCTGATAATGTTGCCTGGAATTATCAACGTTGACTTCGCCAACATTAAAACTATAATGAAAGATTCGGGATCGGCTTTGTTCGGAGTCGGCATTGCCAAGGGAGAAAAAAGGGCTCAAGCGGCGGCTTTGGCGGCGATCAAGTCGCCATTGCTTGATATCTCACCAAAAGGGGCTAAGGGGATATTGTTTAATGTTTCCGGAGGTAAAGACATCTCTCTTGCTGAAATCGACGAAATTTCAAAAATAATTACTGAAGAAATCTCTCCCGAAGCGAGAATAGTATTCGGCGCCGTCTATGACGATAAATTAAAAAAAGGAGAGATTAAAGTAACGCTTATTGCCACAGGATTTTAATCGTTTTATTGATTATGAATAATGAGCTGTATAATTTCATAAAAGAATCTTTGGGAAAAGGGCTGTCTAGAGAAGAAATATATAATGTATTGTTGAAGGCTGGCTGGAAAGATCAGGCGGTCAAAGAAGGGCTTTCTGTCTTTGCCGATGTCGCCTTTGCGATTGCCGTGCCTCGCCCCAAACCTTATTTGCAGGCGAGAGAAGCTTTTCTGCATCTCGTTTCGTTTATCGCTTTGTATATTTCGGCATTTAGCTTTGGGTCTTTATTGTTTGAGTTTATTGACAAAAGTTTTCCCGATTCAATTTCGGGGGATCGGTATCATGACCCTTCTCGTCTTTCTACTTCTCTCGCCGCCATTATTGTCGCCTTTCCGCTTTACCTCTTAATGATAAGGTATCTGAAAAAGAGTGAATCGGTTGATCCCGAACAGCGGGAGTCCAAAGTAAAAAAATGGCTGAACTATATTACCTTAGTGATTGTAGCCGCAGTGATAATCATTGACTTGGTGGCAGTGATCGCCAATCTTTTGGGCGGCGAGCTGACTATTAGATTTATTCTAAAGGCGCTAACCGTCCTTTATATTGCAGGCAGTATTTTTTGGTATTACCTTTGGGACTTGCAGAAATCAGAAAAAAACACATAATTTATGCCTACCAATCTTAAAATATTCATTAAGGTGATTGTGGTAAGCGTTATAGCCGCCGTTGTTTATGGATTATTCCTACTTGGCAGTCCCGCTCAACAGCGATTAATAAAATTGGACCAGCAGAGGGTTTCCGACATCCAGAGCATTTCTTACGCCATCAATGCGTATTGGGGTTACAATAAAAAGCTGCCAGCAACATTGGAGGTATTAGTAAAGAGTCAGGATTATTATATTTCTTCTTTAAAAGATCCTACAACGGGAGAGCATTACGAGTATCGAATTTTAGGGGAGAAACAGTACGAACTTTGCGCTAATTTTAATACCGATTCATCTAATTTTCAAAACGTGTCGCTTCCGAAGCCGGCTTCAGAAGAAAAATGGGAATATCGCAAAGGCGCGACTTGTTTTTCAAGGGAGGCCTATTCTGAGGGGCGATAAGGACATTTTTCTGCTTGACTGATTGGCGCAAGACAATAGAATGACAGCGTCTCAAATCTTTTTTTATTGCTGCTTTTCTTTTATAATCGGAATCTTCTTGGGATCGACGCTTAATCCAGCGCCGTTTTATTTATTAAAGCTCGGTTTTTTTTCAAGTATCTTATTGGCTGTTGTTTCTTGGAAGAAAAGAAAACTCGCCGTACTTTTTTTATTCGCGCCGTTCCTGATTTTAGGGGTGTGGCGCTATCAATTTATTCTATCTGTGTCGTCGAGTAATCCGCTCAATAAGTATAATGACATTGGCCAGTTGGTGGAGATAATAGGGGTTGTCGCCGAAGACCCCGGCATTAGAGAAAAGAGCGTTAAGCTGACCATTAAGCCAGAAACGATAGCGTCGGATAGGTTCGGTTTAGAAAGATTACCGTCTTTTGCCGGCAAGATTTTAGTAACGGTTGATCGCTATTCCGAGTATCGGTATGGCGACAAGATCAAAATGACAGGCAATTTAGAAGAGCCGGCGGTCTTTGACGATTTCAACTATAAAGATTACCTCAAAAAAGACGGTATTTATTCTGTTGTAAACTTTCCGAAAACAGAATTGATGGGTAGCGGTTATGGTAACCCGTTCACCGTATTTTTGTTTTCTTTCAAGAAAAAATTCAAAGATGTTTCTATCGGCTTAATCTCTCCGCCGCAAGAAGGGATTTTAGAGGCCCTGGTTTTCGGAGACGAAGGAGGCATTTCTAAAAGATGGAAAGATAAATTAAATATCACTGGTACCCGTCATATCGCCGCTGTGTCGGGAATGAATATCACTATTATCGCTTTTTTAATTTTATCTTTTGCGCTTTCCATTGGTTTTTGGAGGAAACAAGCTCTGTTTGTATCCATTTTTTTGATTTTCCTTTACGTTTTAATGATAGGAGCTCCCCCGTCCGCCATTAGGGCCGGCATTATGGGGAGTTTATTAATGTTTGCTCAATACTTTGGTCGGATGTCAGGGTCTATCAGGGCGGTGGTTTTTGCCGCGTCGTTAATGATTTATTTTAATCCTTTGCTTCTAACGCTGGATGTGGGTTTTCAACTTTCTTTTTTAGCCATCTTGGGACTGATTTATTTTCAGCCCGCTATTTTCAACTGGCTGACAAAGGTGCCAAATTACCAGTTTTTTCCCATCAGAACCACGCTTTCAGCCACTTTAGCAGCGCAATTAGCCACTTTACCGATTTTGGTCTATAACTTCGGCTACTTCTCGTTAGTATCTCCTATCGCCAACGCATTGATAGTGCCGATTTTAGCGCCTTTGACAATTTTATTGTTCGTTTTCGGGATATCCGGGATATTGTTCTATCCTTTAGGTCAAATTCTTTCGTTCTTGGTTTGGCCCTGCTTAAGCTATATAATTTTTATAGTTGATTGGTTTTCCAGGGTGTCCTTTGCCTCCGTAGCCGTTCAAAATATTCACTGGATTTTTTTGATAATCGCATACGTCATTTTGGGCTTTTTTGCTTTCTGGTTGGATAAACGAGCAAGGTTAAAGTTCTTAAATTATTAAATTAGAATCTGTTATACTGGAATAATGGAACAAAAAAGCTGGATAATTTCAGTTAATATGGGTTATGGCCATCAAAGAACCGCTTTTCCGCTTAGGGAGCTGGCTTTAGGGGGGGATATTATTAACGCTAACAATTATCAAGGAATTCCAAGACAAGATAGAAATATTTGGGAAAGCACAAGAACGCTATACGAGGCTATCGCAGGTTTTTACAGGATACCCTTAATAGGAAAACCTATTTTTGGAATTTTTGATAAATTTCAAAAGATTTTTGATTTTTACCCAAAAAGAGATTTATCAAGGCCTAACTTCCAGTTAAAACAGATAATTTCAATCATTAAATCTGGATGGGGCCGTCACCTAATCCAAAAACTAAAGATCGAAAACGAAGCATTAAAAAGGAATCCGCCGATTATTACAACCTTTTTCACAACGGCTTTTATGGCGGAAATTTTTGATTATCCCGGTGATATTTTTTGCATTGTTTGTGATGCGGATATTTCAAGAACTTGGGCGCCTTTAAATCCAAAAATTAGTAAAATCAAGTATTTCGCCCCGACAGAGAGGGTGATGGAAAGATTAATGCTTTACGGGGTCAATCCCGACAATATTATTTTTTCAGGTTACCCTTTACCTGTAAAAAATATAGGAAATGAACAGATGGAAATTCTGAAAGAAGACTTACGACAGAGGATTTTAAACTTAGACCCGCAGAAAAAGTATTTTGAAAAATACGGAAATCTTATTAAGGCCAATTTGGGAGAACTACCCAATAGTTCCCGCCGTCAGTTGACGATAATGTTTTCTGTTGGCGGAGCGGGTGCCCAAAGGGAGATTGGGATTAGTATTATTCGGAGTTTGAACCAGAAAATAAGGTCTGGCTTGGTAAAGGTAGTTCTGTCCGCGGGCATTAAAGAAAAAGTGAAAATTTATTTTGAAAAAGCGATTAGCGCATTGAATTTTCATCAGGGCGTGGAAATTCTCTTCGAGAACGACATAGAAAATTATTTCCGTAAATTTAATTCAATACTAAGAAAAACCGATATTTTATGGACGAAACCGTCAGAGCTCTCTTTTTATTCGGCTTTGGGAATACCGATTATCGTGAGTCCGCCGATTGGCTCCCAAGAAGAATTTAACAAGAGATGGCTTTTGAAGTCAGGATTTGGTCTTACGCAAGAAAACCCTAAATTTACCAGCCAATGGCTTTTTGATTGGTTAGATAAGGGATATTTAGCAGAGGCCGCAATGGAGGGGTTTGTCGAGGGAGAAAAATTGGGAACATTAAAGATTAAAGAAGTGATTACAAAATGAATTGGCTGATATTTGCTTTCTTGGCTTATTTTTTACTCGCCATTACCTCAATTATTGATCGTTATCTTTTGGTTGGTCCAATAGCGAGTCCAAGAGCATACGCTTTATATCACGGTGTGCTGTGGCTTGGTGTCGGTTTACTTTTGGCGCCTTTTGTTTCGGTTTGGCCTCCAGTTAACATTATTATTTTTGGTCTCGTCGCCGGGTTGGCCAGGATTTTTGCGGTTCTATTGATGGCAAAAAGCATAGCGGTTGACGAGATTTCGAGAGTGCTCCCGGCCATTGGAGGGTTTGTGCCGATTTTTGTCTTTCTGTTATTCCTTG
>MHUC01000010.1:0-2188 GCA_001823315.1 Candidatus Wildermuthbacteria bacterium RIFCSPHIGHO2_12_FULL_40_12 | reverse complement strand
TTAAACACTTCCCAAATTGGCGCTTTCGTTCTGTTGACACTGGGATCCGTCTTGATTTCTTCAAAAAAAACCACTTCTCTCTTGGGCATTTTTCGCAAAACAAGATATACCATTGTCGCCGCTTTTCTTTTCGCCGTGAGTTTTTTCTTGATGAAACTAATTTTTCTCGACGCCGATTTTCTGATTGGTCTTTGTTTAATCCTTTTGGGCGGAGGAGTTGGGGCGATTCTACTTTTCGCGGATCCATCTATCAGACAAGAGGTCGCCGTCAGAAAAAATGCGGCTAAAACTTCATTTTTGTTTTTGCTCGGCGCGGGACTCGGTGGTTTGGGTGTGTTGGCGCAATTTTATGCCGTTTTTCTGGCTGGCCCTGGTCAAGTTCCGCTTATCAACGCCCTAGAAGGTATACGTTATGTTTTTGTATTGAGTCTTGTTTATGTTTTAGCGATACGGAATCCGCGCTTATTGAAAGAGGAAATAGGGAGAACAGTCATTGTCCAAAAGATCTTTGCCATATTACTGATTTGGTTTGGGTTGATTTTATTGCGATAAAAACCCAACGGTAAAGTAGTTTTAGAGCATTATGAGGTTCAAAAAAAATAAAATTGCCTTTTTTATCCTATTGTTGGTTTTATCGTTTTTCCTTTACTTTTTCGTCGGTAGAGCGCCCGAAGCGAAAGAGATAAAATGGGGAGTAACTTTTTCCCAGAAACACGCCCGTGATTTGGGCTTGGATTGGAAAGAGAGCTATCTGGCGATTTTAGACGATTTACAGGTTAAAAATATACGGTTAATTGCTTACTGGGATTTACTTGAGCCAGAAAACGGAACTTACAACTTTGAAGATTTGGATTGGCAGATTCAAGAAGCGGCTAAGAGAGAGGTGGCAACGGCTTTAGTGATGGGAATAAAGGTGCCACGTTGGCCCGAGTGCCATATTCCCGAATGGGCAAAGGATCTTAACAAAGAACAGCAGCAGGAGAAAGTTCTTGTCTTAGATAAAGAGCTTGTTTCAAGATATAAGAACTATCCCAATATTGATTACTGGCAAGTAGAAAATGAACCATTCTTCCCTTTCGGTAATTGTCCTTGGTTTGATTTTGGATTTATCAAAGAGGAGATAAACTATGTTAGGTCTTTAGATCCAGATAGTCCCGTTTTAGTTACAGAAAGCGGTGAGTTGTCGCCTTGGGTTTTGGCGGGTTTCTTAGGCGATAAGGTTGGCACAACAATGTACCAAAAAGTTTATGTTTCCCAACTTAAGAGTTATCTTCATTATAAACTGCCTCCGGTTTTTTACTGGCGGAAAGCCCAGATAATTAAAAAATTGTTTGGAAAAGAAGTCATTGTAATTGAATTACAGGCAGAGCCATGGGGACCAAAATTGCTTTACGACACCTCTTTAGAAGAGCAGGCAAAAACAATGGATTTGCAACAATTCAGAAAAAAGATTGAATTTGCCAAGAAAACCGGGCTTAAAGAATTTTCCTTGTGGGGAGTGGAATGGTGGTATTGGATGAAGGTACAGCATAATCGTCCTGAAATATGGAACGAGGCAAGAAATTCATTAAACTAGGCCTATTGCTATATATGCATTTGGTTGATTTATTTATGCTTAAACAGTTTTTACGAAAAAATAAGTTTTTTAGAAGAATTGTCTACGGGGCTGGAAATAATAGGGCCATAGATATCGTTGATAAGATTCAAGATTTTTTAGATAAAAACGGCTCGATTTTAGATATTGGGTCTGGAACCTGTAATGTTTGTGAAGTTCTATCAAGAAAGGGTTACAAAGTAACCCCCTTGGATATTCAAAATTTGAGCTTTATAGATAATGTAGAACCAGTTATTTATGATGGTAAAACAATTCCTTTTAACGAGGATAAGTTTGATACATCTTTAATATTATGTGTTTTGCATCATACTTTAGATCCAGAAAGGATATTGCGAGAGGCTAAAAGAGTATCGAGAAATATTATCGTTATTGAAGATATATACGATAGCTGGTTTCAAAAATGTATAACCCTATTCTTTGATAGTTTGTTTACCCTAGAGTTTATTGGGCATCCCCATTCGAATAAGAACGATAAGCATTGGAGAGAAACATTTGCAAAACTTGGATTAAAGATTATTGATGTGAAATATGGTCGTTCATTCTTGGTTTTTAAGCACGCAACCTATTACCTTG
>MHUC01000009.1:8091-8893 GCA_001823315.1 Candidatus Wildermuthbacteria bacterium RIFCSPHIGHO2_12_FULL_40_12 | reverse complement strand
TTTGGGTGGGATATCGCTGCAGACAGCTTTAGTAATGTCTATGTAACTGGTGATTTCTATTTTAGCACAGTCGATTTTGATCCTGGGTCTAATGAAGATTGGCATGCCCCCATCGGGGGAGCCGATATTTTCCTGAGTAAATTCGATTCCTCGGGAAACTATCTCTGGGCAAGGACCTGGGGAGGGGCTGGAAGCGACCGAGGACGAGGAGTAGCTGTAGATGGATCAAACGATGTTTTTGTGACAGGATACTTCTATTCCAGCACAGTCGATTTTGATCCTGGATTCGATGAAGACTGGCATACCTCAAATGGTTTAGATGATATCTTTCTAAACAAGTTTTCTTCTCTGGGCGATTTCCTCTGGGCAAAAACCTGGGGTGGGAGTAGCTATGATGATAGCTATGGTGTCGCTACCGATAATTCGGACAATGCTTATGTAACGGGTAACTTTCAAGGCACCGTTGATTTTGATCCTGGACCAGGAGAGGATAACCACACTTCGAATGGCTCCTTTGATGCTTTTTTGAGCAAGTTCTTGCCAGATGGCAGTTGGTAAACTTCGAATGGATCTTATTTGAACAATATTTCAAAGTCTCTTCTAACTTCGCGAAGGGACTTTTTTGTTTCTAAAATTTTTAATATTCACTATTTTTGTGTTATAATTTAAAAATGCTAGAGAAAAACGGACTATACTATCCAACAAAAGAATTTCAAAAAAGAGTTTGGCAGAATGACAAAAAAATATACGAAGAAGCGAATGCCGATCCTGTTAAGTTCTGGGAAAAATTAGCCGAGGATAT
>MHUC01000009.1:7230-8059 GCA_001823315.1 Candidatus Wildermuthbacteria bacterium RIFCSPHIGHO2_12_FULL_40_12 | reverse complement strand
CGTTTGATCATAACCCGCCATATTTTCAATGGTTCGTCGAAGGAAAAATCAATATAACTTCCAACATATTTGAGAATAATTCGTTAGGGTTAGAGGATATTCGCGAGAAGACGGCTTTGATTTGGGAGCCAGAGCCCATAGACGAAAAAGCAATAGTTTTAACTTACGGCGAGCTTTTTGAAAAGGTAAATAAATTAGCCAACGCTCTTAAAAAATCAGGTATTCAAAAGGGGGATAGGGTAGGAATTTATTTGCCGATAATTCCGGAAGTGGCAATATCAATGTTGGCTTGCGCCAGAATCGGGGCTGTTCACTCGGTTGTTTTTTCCGCTTTTTCGTCAGAAGCGTTAAAGGTGCGACTTCAAGACACCGAAGCCAAAGTTTTAATTACGGCTGATGGTTATTATAGGCGAGGGCAAGTAGTTGATTTAAAGAAAAACGCTGACAACGGCGTTGAAGAAACAAGCATAGAGAAAATTGTTGTGGTCAAACGAGCCGGCAATAAAGTCGTTTGGCAAGATGGTCGGGATCTATGGTTTGACGATTTAGTTAAAGATGAGAATGGGGATTGCGAACCGGAACAAATGGATTCTGAAGATCCATTGTTTATCCTGTACACTTCGGGATCTACCGGAAAGCCAAAGGGTTGTACGCATATTTGCGGCGGTTATACGGTTCAAGCGAAATTCACCGGAAAATATATTTTTGATTTTCACGATAGCGATGTTTTTTGGTGCACCTCGGATCCCGGTTGGGTGACAGGGCATACTTATACGATTTATTCTCCTTTGCTTAACGGAATTACTACGCTTATTTTTGAAGGCGCGCC
>MHUC01000009.1:0-7221 GCA_001823315.1 Candidatus Wildermuthbacteria bacterium RIFCSPHIGHO2_12_FULL_40_12 | reverse complement strand
GACTAATGATAGATGGGCGAAGATTATTGAAAAACACAAGCCAACCATTTTTTATACCGCTCCCACCGCCATTAGAATGTTTGAGAAATACGGCGAAGAGGTCTTGAAAGAAGAAAATCTTAACAGTTTGCGACTCTTGGGTTCGGTTGGAGAACCCATAGATGAAACCGCTTGGCAGTGGTATTTTAAAGAAGTAGGCAAAGAGAAATGCCCGATAGTGGATACCTGGTGGCAGACGGAAACCGGCGGAATTTTAATAAGCTCTCTACCGGGAATAGGGCCGTTTAAGCCGGCTTTCACTGGTATTCCCTTTCCCGGAATCCAAGCAGATATTTTAGACGAAGAAGGAAAGTCAGTTCCCGCTGGAAAACAAGGCAATTTAGTAATTCTCCCGCCTTTTTCTCCGGGATTATTCAGGGGTATTTACAAGAATCCGGAAAAATATGCAGAAACTTATTGGAGTAAATACGGCGATAAAGTTTATTTCACTTCAGACGGCGCCATAAAAGATAAAAACGGATTAATCAGGATTGTCGGTCGGGTGGACGACGTTATAAAAGTTGCCGGTCACAGAATAACTACCGGAGAGTTGGAAGCCGTAATTAATTTGCATCCGGAAATCACAGAATCAGCGGTCGTTGGGGTGGCTGACGAAATCAAAGGTGAAGTACCCATAGCAATGGTGGTGTATAAGGGTAAAAAGGGAACAGAGGAAATTAAAAAAGAGGTTATTGATCGGATCAAAAAAGAAATCGGGCCAATCGCTTTGCCAAAAGAAATTTATTTGGTGGAAGATTTGCCAAAAACAAGATCGGGAAAGATTATGAGACGAATTTTAAGGAAATTATTTACCCTCCAAAGCGGGCAGGTCGGTGAGGAGCTTGGAGATCTTTCTACCTTGGCTAATCCGGAAAGCGTTGAACGTATTAAAATAAAAATAGCCCAGTCCAATGATGAGGCCGGTTTTACGATCTTTTTCCTGGATTTTTTATTCGTTGTCGGCGGGGTCTTTCTTTTAATATTGGGTATTACAAAGAATATGGATATTTTTGCTTCGGTTGTTGATAGCTTGAAAAGTTTTTCTCAATAATTATGAGTTATAAAAATAAGTATATTTTATGGTATAGAGACATTTCGGCCAGAGATGTTTCTTTGGTTGGCGGAAAGAATGCTTCTTTGGGGGAAATGTTTAATCGCTTCGCTAAACCAAAAACCAAAAACGAAAAACGAAAAACTGAACTAATAAATGTTCCTGACGGATTTGCTTTTACTGCTAAAGCGTATTGGTATTTTATTAAAGCAAATAATCTCGGTAAAAAATTAAAAAGCATTCTGCAAAATTACGACCCACAAAGTATTAACAGTTTGCAACAAGTTGGAAAGAAAGCTCGCTCTATTATTTTAAACGCAAAAATACCAGAGGATTTAGCGAGAGATATAATCCAGGATTATAGATTATTAGAAAAAAAATATGGAAAAAATATAAGCGTGGCCGTGAGGTCTTCGGGTATTGCTGAAGATTCCCCAAAAACTTCTTTTGCCGGGCAATTTGAGACCTTTCTTAATGTTAAAGGAGAAAAAGAGCTATTGTCCGCCATTAAAAAATGTTTGGCTTCTTCATTTGGCGATAGAGTGATTGCCTATCGAGACGAAAAAAAAGTATCCCATTTAAAATTCGCTCTTTCCATTGGGATTCAAAGGATGGTGAGGTCCGATTTGGGTTCTTCGGGCATAATGTTTACTTTGGATACCGAGACCGGGTTTCAGAACGTTGTTTTGGTAAGTTCAATCTGGGGGGTGGGGGAAATGATTGTTAAGGGGAAAGTAACGCCGGATGAATTTTATGTTTTTAAACCTGGACTCAAACAAGGATTTAAATCTGTTATTGCAAAGAATTTAGGCAGGAAAGAGAAGAAATTTATCTACGGTGAAAATGACGGATTAAAAGAAGTTAGCGTTTCCAAAAACCAACAAGATAAATTTTCTATAACCGAAGAAGAGGTGCTTCAATTAGCTCAATGGGCTTGCTTGATAGAAAAACATTATGGAGCGCCTCAAGATATTGAGTGGGCAAAAGACGGAAAAACGGGAGAACTTTTTATTACGCAATCCAGGCCGGAAACTATTCATTCGTTCCAGACCGCAAGAGTTTATCGAGAATATCGCTTAAGCACTAAAAAGGCCCCGATTTTAAATGGTATTGCCGTTGGTAACAAAATCGGTCAGGGTAAGGTGCGGGTCATTAATAATGTTTCCCAAATCAACCAATTTCAGAAGGGAGAGGTTTTGGTGACCAAGATGACAGATCCCGATTGGGTGCCAGCGATGAGAATAGCTTCGGCTATTGTGACGGATGAAGGCGGGAAAACCTGCCATGCGGCGATAATTAGCCGGGAATTAGGGGTGCCGGCCATCGTAGGAACAGATACGGCGACCAAAGTTTTAAAAAATTCTCAATTGGTGACAGTTGATTGCAGTCAAGGGTTGGAAGGCAAGATATTTTCGGGAAAAATTCCTTTCAAAATCAAGAAGTACAACCTCAAAAATATTCCTAAATTAAAAACCAAGATAATGTTGAATATCGGAGCTCCAGATACGGCATTTAAATCGTCATTCTTGCCGGTGGCGGGAGTTGGCTTGGCAAGGGTGGAGTTTATTTTGGCGGAAAAAATTAAAATTCACCCATTAGCGCTTTACCATTTTAACAAAATTAAAAACAGAAAAGTAAAAAGAGAAATCGAAAACAATACAATCGGATATAAAAACAAGAAAGAGTTTTTCGTTGATGAGTTGTCGGAAGGAATTTCTCAAATTGCGGCAGCTTTTTATCCCAAGCCCGTTATCTTAAGAATGTCTGATTTAAAGAGTAATGAATACAATAATCTTATTGGAGGAGAATTATACGAACAACAAGAAAGCAATCCAATGATTGGTTGGCGAGGCGCTTCGCGGTATGCCGATCCCCAGTTCAGGCCCGCCTTTAAAATGGAATGCCAAGCAATCAAAAGAGCGCGAGATGTTTTTGGGCTGAAAAATATCTGGATAATGGTTCCGTTTTGCCGAACAGTTGAAGAGGGAAAGAAGGTCTTGGCATTATTGAAGAAAAATGGTTTAGAGCAGAAGAAAAGCGGTTTAAAAATTATTGTAATGTGCGAGATTCCGTCAAATGTTATTCTGGCTGATAAATTTTTGGATATTTTTGACGGAATGAGTATCGGTTCTAATGATCTAACCCAGCTTGTTCTGGGGATTGATAGGGATTCTGCCAAAATAGCAGGAGAGGGCGACGAGAGAAATGAAGCCGTGAAAGAAATGATAAAGACGGTTATTGCCAAGTGCAATAAAAGAAAGAAATATTGCGGGATTTGCGGCGAGGCGCCGTCAATCTTTCCGGAATTCGCCGAATTTTTAGTCAAAGAGGGGATTGAGTCAATATCGTTAAATGCGGATTCGGTGATTAAGACAATTTTGACTTTAGCCAAGGGCAAGAGATAATTTAACTAAGGCATCGATATTGATATAATAAATATTAGGAATTAAAGCTATTATTTATAGTTGTTCGGATTCTGATTCTGCGGAGTCGCTGCGCTCATTTCCAGCGATTCGCTCACTCATTCCTCGACAAGTTATCCGCTTTCGGCGGAACCAAGCTAACTTGTCTCCGGGTGCTCCGCAAAATCAGCTCTTCACTCTTCTTAGCGAAAATTGCAAATAGCTTTAATCTTATAAACCAAAGTATATGCAATCATTACAGCAACATTTAAAGGGAGCGGAAAAAGATGTGGCCTCTTTGATATTTAAAATAAGCCAGATGGCGGAACCTATAAGGAGTGAGTTTACTAAAAGAAGGGGGAAGGCCGATACCAAGAACGTGTTTGGGGAAGAACAATTGGTTTTGGATAAGTGGGCAAATGATTTTTTGAAAGGCAGGTTAAATGCAACCAAAATGGTAAAAATGCTTGGGTCTGAAGAAGAACCAGATGTTATTAAGTTGAGAGATGGAGCTATGTTTAGCGTAACAATAGATCCGCTTGACGGCTCTTCAAATATAGAAAGCAACAATATGGTTGGTACCATATTCGGCATTTATAAAGATAACTTGCCAGTTGAGGGTAGAAAACAAGTAGCAGCTATGTATTTATTGTACGGCCCAGTTATTACGTTGGTTTATTCTGTTGGCAAGGGAGTCCACGAGTTTTTAAGCACCTCAAAAGGATTTCTATTAAAAGAAGAGAATATAAAACTGCCAGAAAAAGGGGAGCTTTATAGCGTTGGCGGATTAAGGAAGGATTGGATGCCCAATATGGAAAAATTTGTTCAGTGGATGGAACAAGAAGGGTATAAGTTGAGATATGGAGGTTCTTTTACTGGGGACTTAAACCAAGTTCTACAATACGGCGGCGTATTTGCTTATCCGGCCCTAACAAGTAAGCCCGAAGGAAAGCTTAGATTATTATTTGAAGCCAATCCTATGTCCTTCATAATTGAAGCCGCAGGAGGAGCTTCTTCAAATGGAAAAATACCAATACTTGATATTGAACCTGTGTCAGTTAATCAAAGAACCCCCTTGTTTATAGGAAATAAAGATTTAGTTAAAAAAGCCGAAGAATTTTTAAATTCGTAATGTATTAAAAAGCCCTGGTTTTAATTTCTGTCGCCGCTGGTTTGTTCCAACGACAAACCAGCTAAGTCCTCGAGGTTTTTGGACCGAGCAAAACCTCTGCGGGTTGCGTCAGAAACAAAAACCATTGCTTAAAGAATATTATGACAAAAATAAACAAAAGAGATATAAAAGTTCCATTAGATGTTCCATCAGCATTAAGGGCTAAATATGTGGATAATTATTTAGCAGCAACCCAGCAGACTGGAAGATTGATGTTGTTTGCCGGAGATCAGAAAATAGAACATTTAAATAAAGATTTTTTTGGCGAAGATATTCATCTGGATGATTCAACTCCAGAACATTTATTTCAGATAGCAAGTAAGGCAAGAATTGGCATATTTGCGACACAATTAGGTCTCATTGCGAGGTATGGTCAGGATTATAGAAATGTGAGGTATTTGACGAAGTTGAATTCCAAGAGTAATTTAGTAAAAACAGAACAAAAAGATCCAAATAGTCCTAATATATGGACTGTTGAAGAAGTATTAGATTTCCAAAAGAATTCTGGCTTAAAAATAGTCGGCGTTGGCTACACGGTTTATTTGGGTAGTGAATGTGAAGCGGAAATGATAAGAGGAGCTGCTAAGATGATTCATGATGCGCACAAAAATGGACTTATAACGGTTCTTTGGATGTATCCAAGGGGTAAAGCAGTTCAAGATGAAAAAGACTCGCATTTGATTGCCGGAGCCGCTGGCGTAGGAGCTTGCTTGGGTACGGATTTCGTGAAAATCAATCCGCCAAAGATTAATGGAGAAGATAAGCCAGAACTTTTAGAACAGGCGGTAAGGGCGGCGGGGAGGACGAAGGTGATTTGCGCTGGTGGGTCTTCAACTGACGTAAGGGTCTTTCTTGAACGGCTTTATGCTCAAATTCAAGTTGGCACATCCGGTAATGCCACCGGGAGAAATATCCATCAGAAAGGATTAAAAGAGGCGGTGGCAATGTGTAATGCAATATCGGCAATAACTTTTGACGGAAAGAGCTCTCAAGACGCCTTCTCTCTTTACGAACAGCAAAAATAAGTATATATTAGAAATACTGTTAAAATGTCAAAGTGGATTATAGTTATAATTTTGGTTTTGGTAGTGATTGTTGCAGGGTTTTTTATTCAAAGAGGCATTCGTACAGAAAGGGGTCTGATAATCGAAACGGATAAAGACAGTTACGATCCGAGCGAGAATCTTAAGCTGATAATAAAGAATGATTTTGCAACTAGCGTAGGATTTTCCTTGTGCTATCCTTATCTTTTAGAAAAAGATAACGGAGATGGGCAATGGGAAAATTATCATTATACTGATTGCCAGAAATTTAACGGCAATGGATACAATATCGTCAAGTTCAGCAGCAAATCTTTCGAGCTCACCTTGCCCAACGTTTCTAACGGAAAACACCGTTTGCAGATTCCTGCTTGCGTTGGTTGTAGAGAAGGAGATGTTTTTAGGGCCGACATTTTATTTTATTCAAACGAATTCCAAATCAAATCAGAATAATCAAGAACCATAATCGTCAATGTTAATTATCCATTCTAAAATTCGTAAAACTTTCGGTAAAAAAGTGAAAGACCTTAGAGTAGACGGGTTGATTCCGGCGATTTTGTATGGTCCGGAGATTAAAGATTTTATATTGCTGGAGGTCAACAATAAAGATTTCAGTAAAACCTACAAAGAAGCTGGCGAGAGTTCTTTGATTTCTCTTGGCGTCCAACATGAGGAAGCAGACAAAAAGACAGAAAATTTTTTAGTTTTAATCCATAACACAGAAAAAGATCCCTTGACCGGTGACCTAATGCACATTGATTTTTATCAGCCAAGGATGGGTGAGGAAATTGAAGTGGCGGTACCCATCGTTTTTGAAGGAGAGGCGCCGGCAATCAAAGAGCTTGGAGGCACGTTGATAAAAAACATCACCGAAATTGAAGTTAAGGCCCTGCCAACCAACTTGCCAAAAGAGATAATAGTACAGACAGACAATCTCAAAACCTTTGAAGACCGCATTTTAGTAAAGGATTTGCCGTTGCCAAAAGATGTAAAAATACAGAAAGACCCAGAAGAAATCGTTGCTTTGGTAGCTCCCTTGGAAAAAGTGGAAGAAGAATTAGAGAAACCAATCGAGGAAAAAGTGGAAGAGGTGGCTAAGGTTGAAAAGGAGAAAAAGGAAAGAGAGGAAGAAGCGACCGAAGAAAAGTAAAAACTAAAAATGAAAGAGGATAAAACGGAAACAAGAGTCAATCTCAAAAGTAGCTTTTATTTTTTGATTATTATTTTTGCTTTTGCGTTTTTCCTTTTTAGTTCACATTCAGGTTTTGCCCAGATATCTCCACAAGACGAGAAATCTGTTCTTGAAAAAGAGTTGGCAGAATTAGAGTCCAAGATTGTCCAGTACGAAAAAGACATTACGATAACCCAGCAGCAGAAGAATACACTCCAAAACCAAGTCTCCGTAATGAAAAAGAAGATTGGTCAATTGGATCTCCAAATAAAAAAAAGCAATCTTGTCATCCAGGATCTTGGAGTACAGATTGAGGACACCGAGGGGTCTATTGATAAAACCACGTT
>MHUC01000008.1:2382-10622 GCA_001823315.1 Candidatus Wildermuthbacteria bacterium RIFCSPHIGHO2_12_FULL_40_12 | reverse complement strand
TACCGCATTTTTCGTCAAACTGCCAAAATACCCCGTAATAAACCCTTCAGGGTAAATATCAGGATCCGTCGCCAATATCTCTTGTAGTAATTTAACATCTTCGCTGGTCATGCCTTCTCGCAATTGTCCAAGCAGCTTCAAGGTTCCCTTAATTCCGCTTATCGTCTCTTTTATCTCCCCTTTCGTCTGTTGCAATGCTTTTATTTGTGTTTGTAATTGCTCTATCTGTTGTTGCAATTGCTGAATAAGCGTCTGTGTAGTTGTTGTTTCTTCTGCCAAAACAGGCGCGTATGAAACGCCAAGTAAAACAATTACGCTAAACAAAGTGATAATAATTTTACTCATTTTTTTTAATTACTTTTTTAATAAAGTTTGACCTTTTTACATTAATAAATCTCATCTTCCTAAATTATAAATCTTATAAGGACAAGATGTCAATGATGCCTCACCCATCAAAAGAATCGGACAAAAGACGATTTCTATTCTGATTATATTGATTTCGCTACCATGCTCCCGAATTAATACCTTCGCAAACCCCGAAGGAGAACAAGTTCCCTACGGGGCATGCTTTTAAAATTATTTTACCGAATTTAATCCATAAATCCAAAAAACGAAACCTGAAATGATGTGCCCCGCCTTTGGCGGGGCTGGGCGAGCGAACCCTCTCGTCTTCAAAATCCGAGTTCGCATCTAGTTTATTGGCTCCCCCTATGGGACGAAGTTAGAACCTGTTTTTAGGGTAAAAATCTAAAGGTAGAAAGCATTGCGCTATAATCTGATATAATTTTCTCTATCTCTTCGTTAGGATACACTCCCTTACTTAACTCCTTTGCTTTCGCTAGATTCTCTTCTTTCGTGTAAGGATAGTCCTCTATCGGTAAATACCTCCTCCATTTTATCATAATATTATCAGTATAAAGTATTGTTACTACATCGTATTCGGCTCCAGAAACATCAAATTTTACGGCTTGAATCGCTTTTTTATTGTCTATGTCTATAAATTTCCATTCAACATGCCACAAAGAGTCTCCTATGTATTCTAAGGTATAAACACGAGGTGGAATTCCTTGCTCAATACTTTCTTTTTGTTCTGTAAACTTTTCTTTCGTATCGGTCTCGTATCTTAAAACCCCTGATGGGAAATTTTCTTCGCTAAGTAAATTAGCGTAATTAATAATTAATAAGCAAAATGGTGGCCAACAACGTTCTTGTTTTTCTCCAACCCAATCGCTAGGGGCTTCAAATTCAAATCCATACTTCTCATTTCTATAAACCTTCCAATCGGTGTTCCCACTGCTAGAAGCTTTTTCTTGAATTGTCAGCTCTGGAATCTCATTTAGATAATAAGTCAAAGAACTTATTTCATAATCTGTTTCCGCATTGATTTCCGACCTATCGCTTTGTTTGTTCTTAGAATTTTCTTCGTCAGACACTTCTACATCTCCTGATTTATTTAATATGGTGGATTTAGGGTTGAATTCTGTAGAAACATCTAATAAATAGAATATTCTAAGTGTTACTATGCCTACGATGACAGCAATAACAAAAATAATCAGAAGATACTTAGCATTAGTTTTACCCTGAGTAATAATCTGCATATTACCTTATTATATCAAAAAACCGCCCTTTTGAGGAGGTAGAAATCGTTGCTCCGCATCGTAAACAACGTTATAAATATCATTCAACAATCAGATGGGTTTTATATGCCAGATTTAAATTTTTCTATATCTCGGGATAATAAGAGAATGGAAAAATCTGCGTATTTTTGTATACCCAAAGATGGAGAGTGAGCAAAACCAACATATTCAATCTTCTTGTTTTTATATTTTACATAGCTTACGGCTGGAATTAAATCAGTGTCAGAGCTCACCAAAATGGCAGTATCGTATATGCCATCAACGGCTCCAACGATCAAATCTACTGCAATTTTCACATCAGTTCCTTTTTCTTTATAGACCTTATCGATTGGCATTATTCTGCCACGTTTAATAGTAAACCCATCGTTCTTAAGACGTGAAAAGAATTTTTGTTGTCCACTTACAAGATTTTTGCTTTTATCGCTTCCGTCAAGATTTCTAATAACGCCTGTATAGTATCTCTTTGAAACAAGTTGTCTTTTGTCACCGACTAAAAAATCTACAAACTCTTTAAAATTAAACTTAGTTCCTTTTGGAAAATTTATCTCCTTATCTTTTAGATAACCATAAAAATTACTTCCATCTATATATACGGCTACCTTTTCTTTTTTATTAAAAATACCCATACAATATCATTATAGGATGATTCTAAATAAAAACTACCCTTGCAAAAGCAGGGGTAGTGTTCATAGTAATTACATATTATCTCTGATATGTTTTTTTGTCAAGTGAAAAACCTACCAAAAAACCTCCCATTTGACAAGCATTGTCAGCTCCCCCTGTGGGACGAAGTTAGAACCTGTTGGCGATGAAATTATTAATTATTGATTTTGAAGATTATTCAGAAAATTTTCTATATCGCTTTCGTCTATTGAGTTTTCAAAAACTTGTTCTACTGGGCACACCTTACCTGTTATAGTGAATTCATCGATTGGAAAAGATGGTTTTCCACAAGTTATTACGCCATTCTCATATTCTGACTTAAAAGTCATCATAAATGATGCATAATTCGTGGCTCCTCCCCATGTTCTTGGCTCACCCGTATCTGTTACGACTATCCAATTGCATCCAGTTTCTTCTGATGTACTCTTGAAGGGTTTAGTAAAAGTTTTTTTGGTATCATTCTCGGCTATCTGGATAAGATTATTTTCTGAGTTGGGTGGGACCAGTGCCATCGTTTTTAATAGATTGCCCTTTCTTTTCAAAAGAAGAGTATGATTATACGTGCTGGCTGGAGTGTATTTGCAATCAAAATCTTTTCCCGAAGCAAGGACGTCTTCAAAAAACACCTTATATTCACCTGGCTTATTGAAATCAACTGTCGTTTCAATGTATGTTGCTCCTGCGTATTTAGTTTTTTCTGTTTGATTATCAGTGATGTTTTTGTTGTTTTCTTCATTACTTAAATTGTCTTGTGACTCCTCCTGGATAACAACCTCTCTTTCGGATTGTTGTTTTTTTTCTATCTGTTCTTTGTTTTCTACACTAGAATTAATCTTTGCTTGTCTGTATAAAACCACACCCGTAGTGGCTGCGACTATAACCACGATAATCATTGCTAATATCGAGATTTGAACGAATCCTTTTCGTTTGTTTTTTTTCATATATTTCACTTTACCAAAAAACCGCCAATAAAGCGATTGATTGATGTCTTAGATTTTGACAAGTATTGTCAGCTCCTCAGTCCAAAAATTATTATAACCCTAGAGAATAAGGACTATATGAATATGATGGAAGAGAAATTGGTAGAGATTAAGGAAATGTGTAGAACCTTTAGGGCTTGTTCTGGATAAAAAGAAAAGCCCCGTCTTTATAGACTAGGGCCTTAAGGTATCGGCAAGGCCTGGTTAGCGTATGACCAGAAAATTACGCTCCTCGACGGGATTGTGCATGTAGTCGATTTGGACAATCCTCACAACGGAACCGATCTGGATATTCCGCACAGGAATAACCATCGCGGAAAAAAGTTGTCCGTCGCTCGCTCTTTTTACAATAACCCTTCCCATCTCGAACCCGTCTACCCTCGTAACACCTTCTGTTACCTCGAAGGAATCCTGAGGATTCCAATCGGTAATCGTTGGCTCCGACCGGATAACGGCTTTATAAGCCTTTGTGTCTCCACAACCAATAAGAGCCAACGAAACAACAAACAGAACGATCATTATCGCTCTCATCTTTTTTCTCCTTTCGCCTGTTATTTGGCGATCAACAATAAAGAGGACAATATATTAAGGATAGCACGAATTTATAATCTTGTCAATGCCCATTTTCCCCCACCAAAAACCTCCCCTTTGAAGAGGTAAAAAACTTTGCTCTGTATTCTTAAAACAGTTCGAACCCATTTCGTCGCCGCAGGCGGCGAGGAAGCCCCGCCCACGCGCGGCTCCGTCGCGCCGATGACAATTTCAAGTTTTTGGTTCGCGGAGTGAACTACTGAAATTCTAACGAATTTCAGCTTTGGCGACAATTTCTTTGTTCTTTATAAAAAAGAAAGGCTCGGCGTTGAATCTGCCGAGCCATACTACGCTCTTCTAGAGATAGAAGCGACTGTCCGAGGTTTTGGACTTGAATACCGTTGTCGAATTGCAGTCGAGACAGAGAACCAAATGCTCTTTCAGCCACTCATCACCTTCTGGGCTGTCGTAGGTCTGCACGTAATGCTCAACAACTGGTTGCACAGACTTGCACTCTGAACATTCGCTCTTGCCGGCCGCATCGAGATTTACGACAGGGTACCAATACGGGACACCATCGTAGTTGGCACCATGCCATGACCTGGTTCGGTCGTACTCTTCCCATTCCTTCCGTGTCTGATATACCTTCGCATCGTCGGGCAAGAATTCTCGGACAACTACTCGCTGTCGTAAGTACGCATCGAGGAAAAAGTATACGTCATGATTTTTGCCGGGATCGTGATCTTGCCAAGAGTTGAGTAAATCGTTCAGAATCTCTACGATCGCCTGATTTTCTTGGCACCGTCGTTCTTGGCGAACAACCTCGTCACTTGCCACTTTTACTGCGTTTTGCCTCGTGGCAACGACGGCTCGTAGTGCTTCGATATTCGCTCGTAGTGCTTCTATATTCGTGGGAAAACCCATCTTAGAACTCCTTATTTTGAATGTGCTTGTACCAATTATGATCCTATTATGTAACCAAAAAATGTCAAGTAAAACTAAGAACAGAAGCTATTTGAAACTTCTGCTCTAAAATCATTATGAAAAAATTTCCTTTTCCCAAAATTAAAATGCAGTTCGAGCCGATATTTTTACAGGTTCTTTGGCTCCACACCCTGAATGAAATCCGAACTTTTTTTTAGCGAAAATCCGAACGCTGAATTTTGAAAAACTTTGATAAACTATTATAATACACTACTTATATTGAGTGCATATCAACTAACTTAATACAATGGTATCAAAAATATTAAAATTTGGCAAACTAAAAACAGGGGTGCTATCCCTGTTTTTCTATACTGCGCTCCCCCGGTAGGATTCGAACCTACAACCTTCTCGTTACAAGTGCCCTAATGTTTCCAAAAGGCTTGGACTATATCATTGTCTCCTTGAGACACTTCGGTATCTAGTCTCTACGGAGCTCTCCGATCATATCGAAGTTCCCACGGTATTGCCCCAGGGGGTTTCACCGTTATCCCGAAGTTTTCATTCCTAAGTCACCTTAGGAAGCTGCGATCTTTCACAGCGAGCCGCTCTACCGTTGAGCTACAGGGGAGCGCAATATAGGAAATCTTATTTAAAAATATCGGAGCTATTGAAAGATACCGCTAATCCACCCCTTTATCTTTCTGCCCAGATTAACATTACTAACCGTAACTCTTAATACTCCGAAAATATGCTTTACCTTTCTTAACCGGTGAGGATTATTTTTAACTATATAACTTTTTCTAAATTGAGCAAGGGGAATTTTTGTTAATTTTGACCAAAAATTCTTCGCCTTTCTTTCGCTTAAATTATCGTGAAGATATATGCTCAATCGAAATTTATTTTTGGGAACTTTACAGACAACCCGGAACCAATCAACTATGAATTTTATGGCTCGGGGGTCAGAATTGCTGAAAGAAACGTTTTTATCTCCCTTATCTCCTTCAGCAAAATACATCGCTGCTCCTGCTATAAATTGATCTCGTTTCGATAATCTTCCCGTTTCTCTTATTCCTTCCTTTATTAATCGTTGCGTTAATCCCTCGCGAGTTTTTTTCTTATTCATTGCCGCAACAATACTACCCCTTAAACTACCTGTTCTTTTATTCAAATATAACTTTCTGAGTTGTTTTTTTGTTAATTTAATATCACGAACCCATAAACTTACCGAAGATATAGAAACATTTAATAGTTTCTGAATTTTCTTTATCGACAAACCTCTTTTTCGTAAATTCTGGGCCTTTAATTTTAGCTCTAATTTTCCAGCATAACTCATTACTTGATTCTCTCATTCCGAACCTGGGATGTCAATATATTATTTAGTATCCTTTCAATTTCTTCAACTCCTCATGCTCCCTGATTCTTTCAAGGGACTTGGCTTCAATCTGGCGGATTCTCTCTCTGGTTACGCCAAATTCCTTACCCACTTCTTCCAAAGTATGAGTGATGCCATCTTCCAAGCCGAAACGCATCGCCAAAATCTTTTGTTCTCTTGGCGTCAAATCAACCAATATCTCTTTCAATCTATCCTTTAATAAAGTACGTCCAGCCAACAAGGAAGGCGAGAGTTGTTTTTCGTCTTCAATAAATTCTGCCAATATGCTCCCCTCTTTTTCGTCGCCAACCGGCGTTTCTAAAGAAATGGCTTCTTGGGAAATTTTCATTATATGACGCACCTTATCAACTTCAAGCCCCATTTCGGCGGCGATTTCTTCCGCCGACGGTTCCCTGCCCAAATTCTGCAGCAAGCTTCGCCTCGCTTGAGAGTATTTTGACATTGTTTCCACCATATGGACCGGTATCCTAATTGTGCGCGACTGATCCGCCAAAGCGCGAGTGATGGCTTGACGAATCCACCAAGTGGCGTAAGTTGAAAATTTATATCCTCTTCGCCAGTCAAATTTTTCTACGGCGCGGAAAAGCCCAAGATTGCCTTCCTGGATCAAATCCAAAAGGGTCAAATTCGGAGAACGGCCAACATATCTTTTAGCAATGGAGACCACCAACCTCAAATTGGCTTGAGCCAGTTTCTTCTTGGCTTCCAGATCGCCTTTCTCAATTCTTTTGGATAATTCTTTTTCTTCGTCAGCAGTCAAGAAAGCCACCCTGCCGATTTCTTTCAGGTACATCTGCACCGGATCAATCTTTACTTCCCCCAATCTTTTTGATTCTCTGGTTGGTTTTTCTTTCGCTTCCAACAGCTCTTTAGATTCCTTTACCTCAATCCCCTCTTTTTCCAAATTTTCGTAAAGTTGCTCCAATCCCTGAATGTCTTTTTCGGTTTCCGGGAACAAATAAAGGATTTCAGAAATGGTAACAAATCCCCTTTGCTTGCCCTTTTCTACCAACTGACTCATTCTGTCTTCAAGAAAAACTTTTTTCTTCCTGAAAATCTTTTTAGCTTTTTTGGTTTTTCTGATTTTGCCTCTTTGGCGCGCTCTTGTCTTTTTCGCACTCAATACTTTTCTTTCTACCCTAAAGGTCTTTTTCTTTTTGGGTTTTTGCTGTTTCTGGCGTTCTATCGGTTTCTTTTTCCAAACCTTATTTTTTACGGCTTTGGTTTTGCGTTTTTTTACGGCCAAACCGCCTGTTTTTTTTGTTTTTTTCTTTTTTTGTTTTTTCACCCCGTTAGAAATTTGTCTTATTTAGCCATATCATGGCTAATTTTGAACAAACATTTATTTTTTTTAATGCCCGTTTGACGGTTTACATAAAATTTTTCATCAAAAATTTTATGGCTAAGATTTCTAACGGGGTTTTGCTCTAAATTGACTCCAAATCGTAAAGAAGTTTGGAGCAGTTACTAAATTCTTGCTTTAAGGTCTCAATTCTTTCTCTGTCCGCTTTCTCTTCGGCTTCCTTTAGGGACTGGGAAATTTCGTCCAATTTTTTTTTTAAATCCAGGGACTTAATCTCTTTTAAGCAAAGTTTAACTTCTAATTCAAGGTCTTTCTCGGCAATTTCTTCCACTTCGGCTTTCAGCGCCAAATAGTTGAAATAGTCGTCGTTCTCTTTGGAGGAACTTTTACCAATTTTCAAATTTGTCAAAATGTCTTTGGCTAACGGAGAAAAAATCTCAAAGTCGTCAATAAAAGTTATTGCCTGCGGAAATTTCAGCGTCAGAAGAACCAACCTTTCTTCCAGCAGTTCTCTCCTGGTTTTTGGAGGAATAGTTTCAATTTCTTCCGGCTCCAATCCGTAAACATCTTCCTCAAGTTTGACTTTCTTTAGCTCTTCTCCAACTGCCTCTTCTTTGATTTCCAGCTGCTTGGCCAGTTTCTGAACCCAAAAAGATTGCTCTATCTTATTGGGAATCCTTTTGATTACCGGCAATAAAATTTTTGATATCTCTTTTTTCCCTTCGGGAGATTTGTGGTCGGACTTAGAAAAAGCGCTTTCAAAATAAAATTCCAGTATTGATTTGGCTTTAGTTATCAAGTCCGCAAAC
>MHUC01000008.1:0-2340 GCA_001823315.1 Candidatus Wildermuthbacteria bacterium RIFCSPHIGHO2_12_FULL_40_12 | reverse complement strand
TGAGGCATAGTGATGACCTTGACATTAAACCCCTGCGCCTGCGCCAAATCAATGCTTCTCTTGGTTGCCGAATCCCCGGCAACATCCATATCAAAGGCGGTTAAAAGATTCTCGGAATACCGCTTGATGATTTTCAGCTGATACGGCGTTAAAGCGGTGCCAGAGGTCGCTACCACATTCTGAAACCCCGCCTGAAAAGCCATAATAAAATCCATATACCCCTCTACCAAAACACAGCTGTCTTTTTTCCTTACCTCCATTTTCGTTTTGTTTAACCCGTACAGGACTCGGCTCTTGTCGTATAAGAGAGTAGCAGGACTGTTAACGTATTTTGCCACTTCTTTCTCGCTTTCTTTGCCAAACACTCTGCCGCCAAAACCGATCACCTGCGAATTAAAATCAAAAACCGGAAAGATTATCCGACTCCGAAATCTGTCGTAATAACCGCCTCCGTCTTTCTTAATGGATAAACCCGCTTGCTCCGCTTCCTCTCTTGTGTATCCTTTGGAAACCAAAAAATCCGATAGCCCCTGCCAAGCGTCTGGAGAATATCCCAAGCGCCACTCTTTTATTGACGGCTCTTTAATGCCTCTGGAAAGAAGATATTGAGTCGCCTCTTTGCCGACATTGCTTGCCTGAAGCTGTTTTTCAAAAAAACGGCAGGCCAACTCGCAAATATCGTATAATCTTTGACGCTGGGTTTTTATTTCCGGCCTCTCTCTTCTTAATTCAATTCCCGCTTTCTGCGCTAAAATCCTTAAAGCGTCTCCAAACTCCACGTTCTCTATCAGCATTACGAATTTAAAAAAGTCGCCGCCCTTGTGACACCCAAAGCAATGCCATATTTGGCGGGCAGGACTAACAAAAAAAGACGGCTTTTTCTCCGAGTGAAAAGGGCAAACCGCGCGGAAATTGGCTCCGGCTTTTTGCAGTTTGATGTAATTTCCAATAACCTCAATAACATCCAGCCGGTTTTTAATCTCGTCAACGGGAGAATTTAACATAATAAATAGAGAATGGAGAAACTGAAAAATTATAGCACTCTTTGCCGGTAATTAAAAGGGTTCTGATTATTTTAAAAACGGCACAATCTGTTCACTTCTACTTTTAGGGTATCAATTTTTATCTTTGTCATTCCCGAAACCAAAAGTAAATCTTGGCGTTTTATTAAATCTTTACAAAGAACTAAACCCCTATCCAACAATTGCCTTTTTTGAGCGCGACTTAAAGAAGTTAAACAAGTAATCGGATGGAGACCGGCGCGGTCTATTCTCGCGCCCAAACCCTCTTTTACCGGGTAGTTCCATCCCAACACTTTCATTCCGACGCACCTGGCGTAGCGAATAGCGTCTTGGGTCAGTTTGGTATTGGTAACCAGCCATGCCTCGTCAAGTTTCTGGCCGGCGGCTTTTATGTCGTCAAAACGAGCTTTGATATACAATGCCACTTTCACGTCTGATTTAAGACCGAATTGATTATGAAATTTACACTCGGCCATAATTCGCTGACTCCCTTTTTTGGCAACAACGTCAACTTCATGATTAACGCATAATCCTTTAATTATTTGACCAACCTTGGCCGAAAATCCTTCCGCTTTAAAAAGCTCTCCGACAAGCGTTTCAAACGGATGACCGCTGGGACCCAAATCTATGATTCCCTGCTTTAAAGAATACCGGCCGGCCACAGACAATTCTTGCTTGCGCAAAAGAGAAAAAGCGTGCCGGTAAATATCGGAGGTTTTCATTCCGGATTTCAGTTCTCTTCGTATATGGACGACAATCATCTCAACCAAATTTTTTGACGCTCCGGACTTTCTAAGAGACCGCCGAAGTTTCTGCTCTGAAAAAGGCTCCATTTCCCCAGATGCTTTTTGCACTAGAATTTCTTTCAAGAACGTCTTATTCATATATAGATTATAACTTTTAACCATCTAAACAAAAAGGTGTTTATTAAAATAGAGCAGTAAAAAAATCCCGTTCCGAGGAACGAGATTTGAACATATGTAAAAAGAGAAAAGGACTATCCACGGTATGTTGTGGATAGCCCCAATTTTTTCGACCGACTGCGGCGGAATTCAAGGATCGATTACTGCGAGAGGAAGCCGGACACCGAACCGAAGCGGTCGCTCGGGCCGTCAACGAAGTATGTGCCGAACCTGACCAGGCTGGCGTAGAAGCGGAAGCAGGGAGACAGGGAAAAGGCACCATCGGCCTCCGAAGAGAACTCGTCGCCCGAGCAATCCATGTCCAGTTCCTCCCAGCGGACGATCCGTTCGGGATGAGTGAGAACGATGGATCCGACTGCGAGACTTCCGAGACCGAACTCGTTGGCCACGAAGAA
>MHUC01000007.1:7636-8595 GCA_001823315.1 Candidatus Wildermuthbacteria bacterium RIFCSPHIGHO2_12_FULL_40_12 | reverse complement strand
TGGCAGTTAACGATAACTGCACAGCAACCCTTAATCCGTACAAGTATTTCGCGGATGGATTAGGCGTTAATACTGATCTTTGGGATTGGTTGAATACCAATTCTGACGGACGTGGCGTTTTTAGTTCGGGTCAAACCAATGCCCGCAACTATTATCTGCGATTTCCGGATTCAAAAGGCGTGGCGTATGGTTACGCTGTGCTTGCGAACTGGGAAGGCGTGGAGCCACAGCTTCATCCTGCGAATACGGTTGAGACCGTGGTGATTGACGTAAGCGATACCAGTAATACATGGTATACCAGTCCCACAGAGAATGGGGGAAATATCATTCTCGATATCAGCGTGTTTGGTTGGGAATACCAGCCGTCAATATTCATAGAATCAACGGTGTTAAGCGTTCCTTACGAATTAGCGTCTGTCGAAATGACGCCAGTTGGCGGCGGAGAACACTACTCTACCTATCACGTAGAGATTCCGGCCGACAACATTTCTGGCACAGAAGGTCAGGAATACTGGGTGATTGCCCAATACAATGACTTTGATTACGCTAATGAGTTCGGAGTACCGAATTCGGCGGGAACCGATCCTTTGGCTTCGTTCTTCCGCTTCGGCCTTGCGATTGCGAGTGTGCAGCCGCCGTTTATTGAGATTGTTTCTCCGAACGGCGGAGAACAATGGGGTATTGGCAGTAATCAGGAAATATCCTGGATGTCTAACGCCTCCACCCCGGTGAAAATCGAGTACTCCAAAGACGATTTTATTGCTGACATCAATGTAATTGCCAGCGGTGAGCCGAATGATGAAAGTTTTGATTGGTCTGTACCGATAGATATATCGGATACCGTCAAAGTTAGAATAAGCTTAACGAGCGATCCTAACTTAAACGACGTGTCCGATGCGGTGTTCAGTATTCTAGATATCGGCTGGGCGCGAACTTGGGGCAGTACGCTTTACGATTCA
>MHUC01000007.1:0-7609 GCA_001823315.1 Candidatus Wildermuthbacteria bacterium RIFCSPHIGHO2_12_FULL_40_12 | reverse complement strand
GGCAACGTTTATACCGTCGGTTATTTCCGCGGCCTGGTTGATTTTGACCCTGGGCCCAACAACGAAAACCACTTTGCCGACGGTTATTCAGACATTTTTCTAAGCAAGTTTGACGCCGCCGGTAATTTTCTTTGGGCAAAAACTTGGGGCGGTATTTTCGACATTCAAGAATGGGAAGAGCTTGCTTATGGGGTTGATATTGACCAAAACGATAACGTCTGCGTTACGGGTAAGTTCGTAGGTGTCGTGGATTTTGACCCGGGATCAGGCGTTGACCAACGCACCGCACCAGCCGCCATAGATATGTTTGTCAGTAAGTTTGACCCGGACGGAAATTTTGTTTGGGTTCAAACCCTCAACTACCCGTATGGGGCTGAAGGCCGTGATTTGTCAATCGAGCAAGGGAACGTTTATGTCGTAGGGTTTTACAGAAACTACGGCATGTTCACGGCTAAGCTTGACACGGACGGGAATTTCCTGTGGGTTCAAATTTGGTATTATGGCACGTTTTCTCCGTCAGTTAGTGGCTATGGAATAGTTGCTAACGACGTAGGGGTCTATATTACTGGTTCGTTTCAGGGAGCGGTTGATTTTGACCCAGGACCTGGAATAGATAACCACATTTCCAATCTTGGAAATATAGATATTTTCTTGAGCAAGCTTGATACCAATGGCGACTTTCAATGGGCTCGGACCTGGGGCTGGATTTTAGGCGACGAAGGGAGAAGCGTTAGCATTGACGTTTCAGGAAACTCTTTTTGTACGGGTCGGTTCTCTGGGACCGTTGATTTTGATCCGGGACCAGGAACGGACAACAAGAATGCCGGAAACGGAAGCGCATTATACTTAACAAAGTATAATGCGCAAGGCGACTACATTTGGACCGTAGTTTACGGCACAGGATTAGCTGCTGCCGTCGGATACGGGATCGCACTTGATGATTCCGACAATATTTTCGTCGCAGGTTTATACTCTCAAACGATTAACACCGTCCCATATAATGCCTTTGTGGGTAAATGGGACGATGGTGGTAATTTGCTTTGGGCCCGCGATTGGGGTCAAAGCGCTGCCATTGATTTTGCCTTTGGGGTGGACGTCCATCCTAACGGTAATTCCTATGTCACCGGGTTTTTTCAAGGGACCGTGGACTTTGATCCCGGGTCTGGCGCCGACAATCATGTTTCCAATGGTGACAGAGACATATTCGTCACAAAGTTTTTACCGGATGGATATTGGTAAAACAAATTTTAATACCCCTCATTTTTTGTGAGGGGTTTTATATTTTAGCAGCAGCATTGTTGTTATGCCCTTTTTGCTTTTTTGAGCAATAGTTGTTAAGCTTAAAATAGTTAATCGCGCAAGAACTTTAATTTGCTCGATAATTTTGTTAAACTAAAAATGAATCGAGATTTATCAAAAATCGGTCTAAGATCGTATAATGATAAACTTCTAACGGGGTGAACGGAGCTAATTTTACTCACAAAGCCCAAGATGCAATCTTAAGGGCGCAGAGCATCGCTCAAGAAAAAGGACAACAACAGATTGACGCTCTGCATCTTCTTTACGCTCTATTGTCTCAAGAAGAAAGCGTGGTTTTAACTTTGGCGCAGAGATTGGGTTTGGATATGGAGGGATTGAAAAAGAAAATATCTTTTGCTTTAGACAAAATTCCTATTGTGGCTACCCCTCAAGCTTTCGGCCAGTTTTACCTCACTCAAGACATGGCAAAGGTTTTAGATAAAGCCAGATCGGAAGCGATGAAAATGGGGGATGAATTTATTTCGGTGGAGCATCTTTTCTTAGCGCTTCTCGCCGCCGAAACAAAAGCCAAAGAGATATTAGATAAAGCCACGTTCTTGCAGTCGGGTGGCAATTCGGCAACTTTGGAGTTTGGCAAATTGGATTACGAAACCGCTTTGAAAGCATTGGCGCAAATCAGGGGAGGACAAAGGATTACGGATCCGGAACCAGAGTCAAAATATCAAGTCGTAGAGAAATACGCCCGCAATCTTACCACCTTGGCCCGGCAGGGAAAATTGGACCCGGTGATTGGGAGAGAAAACGAAATCCGCCGTTTAATGCAGGTTATATCGCGCCGGACCAAAAATAATCCGGTTTTAATCGGTGAAGCCGGTGTGGGAAAGACCGCCGTCGTTGAGGGTTTAGCCCAAAAAATAGTAAGAGGCGACATTCCCGAGTCGTTAAAAGACAAAGAATTAATCTCTTTGGATTTGGGTTCTTTGGTTGCCGGAACAAAATATCGGGGAGAGTTTGAAGACCGGATAAAAGCTCTGCTAAGAGAAGTAAATCGAGCCGCGGGCAAATACATATTGTTTATAGACGAACTTCACACTTTAGTTGGGGCGGGAGCGGCTGAAGGCGCGATTGACGCTTCTAACCTTTTAAAACCAGCCCTGTCTAAAGGAGAATTGAAGGCGGTTGGCGCCACCACCCTTAAGGAGTATCAAAAATATATAGAAAGGGATCCGGCTTTGGAAAGAAGATTTCAGCCGATTTATATTCAAGAACCGACCATTGAAGATACTATCGCGATATTGAGAGGCATCAAAGAAAAATACGAATTACATCACGGCGTTCAAATAATCGATAGCGCTTTGATTGACTGCGCCCAGTTGGCGGCAAGATATATCACCGATAGATTTTTGCCGGACAAAGCCGTTGACTTAATGGATGAAGCGATGTCGGCTTTAAGATTAGAGATTGAATCAGAGCCCGCCGAACTGGAAAACTTAAAAAAAGAAATCCAAAAATTTGAAATCGAACAAGAAGCCATCAAAAACGAAAAAGCGCTTTCTAAAAACGTCAGAAAAAAAGTTATCGTGCGGCAATTAGCTGATTTAAAAGAAAAAGCCAAAGCAATAGAGTCCAGATGGCGACTGGAAAGAGAACTGATTCTCAAAATTAAAAATATCAAAAAAGAAATAGAAGAAAATCGATTTGAGATAGACAAAGAGCAGGCGGCGGCTAATCTGCCAAAAGTGGCGGAACTGAAATACGGCAAAATACCCGATCTTTTAAAAGAACTTAAAAAAGCGGAACAAAAGTTTACCTCTTTGCAAAAAAACAAATCAGCATTGAAAGAAGTGGTTACCGAGGAAAATGTCGCCGACGTCGTTTCGAAATGGACAGGTATTCCGGTCAGTCGGCTTTTGGAAGAAGAAGCCAGAAAATTAGGGAAAATGGAGGAGATAATTGCAAAGAGGGTAATCGGGCAATCAGAGGCGATTTCAGCTATTGCCAATGCTATTCGCCGTTCTCGAGCCGGCATCTCCGAAGAAAATAGACCCCTTGGTTCCTTTATGTTTTTAGGGCCAACCGGCGTGGGTAAAACCGAAACCGCCAGAGCTTTAGCTGGATTTTTGTTCAACGATGAAAACTCTTTAGTGCGTTTGGATATGTCGGAATATATGGAAAAGCACACGGTTTCAAAAATGATCGGAAGTCCGCCAGGATACGTTGGTTATGATGAAGGAGGCCAGTTAACCGAAAAAATCAGGAGAAGACCGTATTCTGTTATTTTGCTTGATGAAATTGAAAAAGCCCACCCGGAGGTGTTTAATATCTTGTTGCAGATTTTAGAAGACGGCAGATTAACGGATGCCAAGGGCCGTACCGCTTCTTTCAAGAATGCCATTTTTATAATGACTTCCAATGTGGGATCGGAGATTATCGCTAGGGAAGCCGCTTTAGGATTTATCACGAGCGACGAAAAAAGCGCCCAAAGATCGCAAAAAGAATCATTAAGAGACAAAGTGATGACCGCCCTAAAAGACAGTTTCAGGCCCGAGTTTATCAACAGAATAGATGAAATCATTATTTTTAATTATCTTGGCAAGGAGGAGATTAAGAAAATTGTTGATTTGGAATTACAGAAAGTTGAAGACAGGTTAATGGCAAAAAACATTAAAATCAAAACGACCGACGCCTGCAAGGAATTCTTGGCCGAACAGGGCTTTGACCAGAATCTCGGCGCCCGTCCTCTTAAAAGAGTAATCCAGAAATTGATTCTGAATCCGTTGTCGCTGAAAATAGTGGCTGGAGAGATTAAAGAAGGCGAATTAGTGATGATTGACAAAGAAAACGGCATGATTGTTTTGAAAACCGCCAGAAACGTGATGAAAACTTTTAAAAAGCAAGAAAAAGCGCTGGTAAAATAAACCGCGCTATTAAATGGCTAAGAATTTCTCGTAAAATTAATGGGTAAGAATATTCTTAAAGTTGCCGCCCTTTTTATTATTGGAATGGTTGGAGGAATTTTTGCCGACCAAATTTTTTGGCCGTATTTTGTAGAACGTCCTCTTTTCTTTGGATACCGACTTGATAATCAGCCGATCTATATCAACGAGCAGAAAGAAGTCATTATTCAAGAAAACGTTGCTTTGCAGGACGCTGTTGAAAAGGTTAAGAAGATTGTCGTAGGCGTGCGTTCAACCACGGGAACAGGAGTTATTTTTGAAGGTTCTGCCTTGATTGTTTCTGCGGATGGTCTGCTGGTGACTTTTTCAAATTTAGCCCCTCAAGGGTCAAAAATAGAGCTATTTTGGGATGGCCAATCTCGTTCTTTCCAGGTGCTTAAAAGAGACCAAAAAGAGAATTTGGTCTTAATAAAAATGGAGGAGTCCGACTTGCCAACCGCCGGATTTGCCGACTTGGAAAGGTTGCGTCTTGGCAGCAGAATTTTCTTGGCAGGCGTTGTCTTTAACGCTAAGAAACTGCCGATAAGCGTGGTGAACGAAGGCGTTATTAGAAGCATAGACGGTGATTCTGTTCAAACAACCATAACTGACGGTAAGATCGTTGCCGGAAGCCCTGTTTTTGATATTGAAGGAAAGGTTCTGGGTTTGAGCGTTGTTGGGAAGAATGGTGAGATTAGCGCGCTGTCCATCAGTAAAATCAAGTCGTTCATCGGTCTGTAGCCATAAAAATATGACCCTAAAACAGCTGTTTTTCTTGATATTAAGCATCGCTTTGGTTGCGGGCGCGGTTTTCTTTTCTTTAAACCCGAATTTCAAACATATTCTGTCGCGCATCAATCCTTTCCAAGCGACACTGGCGCCAATGCCAGAAGAAGAAATTAATGATGCCCAAGAAGGATTGTCCGAAGATTTAAATCAACTCCAAGAGCAGTTCAGCGAATTATCGGAACG
The DNA here is from genome assembly GCA_001823315.1 of Candidatus Wildermuthbacteria bacterium RIFCSPHIGHO2_12_FULL_40_12. Classification (GTDB taxonomy): domain Bacteria; phylum Patescibacteriota; class Minisyncoccia; order Minisyncoccales; family 2-12-FULL-40-12; genus 2-12-FULL-40-12. The sequence continues at coordinate 2,441 of MHUC01000007.1, read as the reverse complement.
GTTCAATGATTTGGAAGGCAAGTTTTTAGAATTGTCATCAATCAACGCTTTGCTTTCCTCAAACTTAGAAGCAGAGAAATTGTCTCTGTCTGATAAGCCGGACGAAGAAGAAGATTTGGAGCAGGGTTCTAATGATGTTGTCTCCGACAAAGAGCAGAAATTTTGCGATGTTGCTGGCGGAGCTCAACCGGCTAAAAATACAGTCATTTTTAACGAGATTGCTTGGATGGGAACAATAGTTTCCGCCAACGACGAGTGGTTAGAGATGAAAAATTTGTCCAGTAACGCTATAAATTTGGAAGGGTGGCAAATTTTAGACAAAGACAATCAGATTAAAATTGTTTTTGATGGCGTCAACAAAATTTCAGCTAACAACCTTTTTATTCTGGAGAGAACCGATGATAATTCTTTGCCAAACGTTCCGGCTGGCAGAATATACTCTGGCGCTCTTTCTGATTCAAATGAGGCGCTTTATCTTTTCAACCAAAATTGCGATCTTGAAGATACAGTAACGGCTAATCCTGATTGGTTCTCGGGCGACAAAACCACAAAAAGGACAATGGAAAGAAAGAGTGATTTTAGTTGGCAAACAAGCAAAGATACTGGCGGCACGCCAAATCAGGAAAATAGCTCTGGTTATGCTGGAACTTTCGCCACTAATAACAATAATAATATTGTCAGCGGCAGCGGAGGCGGCGGCGGTAATAATACGTCTCCGCCACCTGTTGTTTATCCGAAACTTTTAATATCCGAGGTTCAGATTGACCCGATAGACGGCAGATTTATTGAGCTTTATAATCCCAATGAATCCGAAGTTAGCTTAACCGGTTGGTATATCCAAAGGAAAACCGAAACCGGTAGCGATTGGGTTTCATTAATCTCATCTAACCAATTTGACGGAAAAATAATCAGCGCCCAAAGCCATTTTTTGATAGCCGAAAACGGCGAGGGGGTTGATATTGTTGAGGCCTTAACCGTTACCGAAAACAATGTTTTAATTTTGAAAAATCCCAATAGAGACATTGTTGACAAAGTGGGGTTCGGCGCAGCTCAAGATTTTGAAACAGCGCCGGCAGAAAATCCGCCGGCTGACAAAAGCATTAACAGGTTATGGCAGGATGATGTTAACGGTTATTTTGACACCGACAATAATCAAAATGATTTCGTTATTCTGGCGCCAACGCCAAAAAACAAAAACGAGGCGGTGGAAGATAATTTAGAGCAACAGAACGAAGAAGAAAATCAAGAAGAAGAGGAAGAAGAACCAGTCGTTTCTTATTTGGATGTTGTTATCAACGAGATTGCTTGGATGGGGACAACGGTTTCCGCCAACGACGAGTGGTTGGAGCTTTACAACAATACCAACCATGATATCGATTTGACTGGTTGGGTTCTCAAGTCAACAGATGGAACTCCGCTGATAGATATAACAGAGACAGATATTACAAGGATTGTGCCGGCGAATAATTATTACTTATTAGAACGGACAAGCGATGACACCGTTCTTGATATTCCGGCAGATTCAATATACGCGGGAGCTTTAGGGAATACTGGAGAGCACTTGCAACTTTATGATAACGCGAATAATCTTATAGACGAGATTGATAATTCTGGCGGTTGGTTCGTTGGAGACAACGATTCAAAACAAACAATGGAAAAAATCAATCCGTCTGGCAATGGAAACGATATCAATAATTGGGCAACGAGTTTTGGCGCGCTTGGAACTCCAAAAGCGCAAAATAGCCAGTATTCATCATAGGGCTTGAGTTGTTATAATTTAATTTTCTGAAAAACCCAGCCAGTATATATCCTCGCTGGGTTTTTTGGTAGAAAAAATAATATAATTGTCAGTAGGGCAGGAGTCGTTATTGTGTCCCCGCTATCTATTTGATTCTTGCAATTGAATAAAAAATATTATATATACATTATTATATGGAAATGGATAAAAAATCTTTGATTCGTTTGACGGTTGAGCTATATCAAATCACCATACTATTTCCCAAGAAAGAACCTTTAAGGTACAAATTGAGAGAATTGGCTGATGAAATCTTAGACGATTTTATAAGAATCGAGAAGGAATCTAATTTTTCTACAGGTTCAATGGATGAGCTTGATCATCTTTTGGACGGACTTGAAGTTATGGATGGCTTCTTTGCCGTAGCTAAAGATCAAAATTGGGTGGTTTCAGATAAGCTCTTGCCTGTTTGGGAAGAGTATAATAATATAAAGGAATCTCTTGGCAAGGTAGACGAAGCAAAGGCCCTAAAGGAGGATATTGAGAATAAGCAGGCGATCCTTCAAGACGCAATAATTGATAGTCCCAACAGAGCGACTAATGGAGTAAACGACAGACAACAGAAGATTCTGGAAGCGATAAAGCAAAGAGGCAAGGTTCAGGTGGGAGAATTCAAGACGGTATTTCCTACGGTCACAAAAAGAAC
>MHUC01000006.1:7028-17053 GCA_001823315.1 Candidatus Wildermuthbacteria bacterium RIFCSPHIGHO2_12_FULL_40_12 | reverse complement strand
TTAATCTCTTTTTCCTCGCCGGTTTTCCTGTCCTTATAAATCAAGCTTTCCACAAATTTATCGCCTTTAATCTCAACTGTTTCAGCCGAGGCAATCGGCGCCACTTTTTCTGAAGAGAAAACTTTGTCTCTGGTCACGGGATCTCCCTTAAATTCGTCGGCGTATTCTAAAATATAAACTTTCGGACAATACTCCAGTAGTTGTTGGGCGGATTCCAAACCTGCGTTTCCTCCGCCAATCACCGCAACCTCTTTATCGTGAAAAAGCGGCGCGTCGCAAGAAGCGCAATACACAATTCCTTTGCCATCAAATTCTGCGGCCCCAGGAATATCCAATCTTTTTCTCGTAGATCCGGCGGTAATAATCAGCGACTTGGCTTGGTATTTTTTATTTTTATCGGTTTCTACCTCAAAAAGCTTGGATTTTTCAAAATCCGCCGTCTTTGTAATTTTAACCGCTAACGATCCCTCGTCAAAATCCAAAACATCATCAGCGTACGCCTTAACATGCTCTTCTAATCTTTCCGCTAATTCTGTTCCCGGAAGCGATTTAATGCCAATAAAATTCTGCACCTCTGCGGAAACTTTTGACTGCCCTCCCCAATCCTTGCAAATTATCAAGCTTTTAATTCTTTTCCTGGCGGCATAAACGCCTGCGGCAACCGCCGCCGGACCTCCTCCGATAATTATTAAATCGTAAACCATGGTAATATTTACCTTAACAAAAATAAAAAAATCCGCCAAATAAATAACGGCAAAGTCTTCTAAGTATTTCCTGACTAATTATACTGCCAACCAACCGCCGTCCACGTAAAACGTAGCGCCGGTAATATAACTTGATTCTTCTGAAGCCAGAAAAACAACCATGGCGGCAACTTCTTCCGATCGGCCGATTCTTTTTAAAGGCACTCTTTGCAATAACCCATCCATTGCTTCTTTGGTGATTTGAGCGTCCTGAATCATTGGCGTATCTATTGCCCCGGGCCCGATCGCATTAACAGTAATGCCAAGGCCAGCCCATTCAACGGCTAAGGATTCTGTCATACCGATTATACCTCCTTTTGAAGCGGTATAATGCGCCCCTCCCGCGATGCCAACTCCTACCTGCCCGGAAGCAATAGAAGCAATATTAATTATTCTGCCCCATTTATTCTTTGCCATTTCTTTTGCCGCTTTCTGCGCGCAGAAAAATTCTCCCTTAAGATTAATATCGATTAATTTATCCCACTCTTCTTCTGTAATGTCCAAAGCTGATTTTGGCGCATAAATTCCGGCGTTGTTTACTAAAATATCCATTCGGCCGAACTTTTTTACAGCTTCATCAAATACTTTTTCAATCTCGGATTTATTTGAAACATCCATTTTAAAAGCGGCTGCGTGGCCACCATTTGATTTAATTTCCGCTGCAACCTCCTCGCACTCGTCTAAATCAATATCTGTTACCGCAACCTTTGCGCCCTGATTAGCTAAAGCCAGCGCGTGGGCTTTTCCCATGCCGCGCCTTGCGCCGGTAATTAACGCTACCTTGTCTTTAAGCTCAAACATATCCTTATTTTATTTTAGCTTTACCAAGGAATGCAGTCAACTGAATCGCTAATAAGCATATCTTACTCAATAAGCTAAATTAATTTGTGCTGGCATTGGTATGTAATAAAATAAAAAAATCCGCCAAATAAATAGAAAAGGAGCGCATGCCTACACGCTCCTTTTATCCACAATCATCTAATTTTTTTGGCTAATAGAATTGTTATTACTGCGATGATTGCCCAAGTAATGTTTAATACCATTGCGGGCCATGCTTGTTGCGCAAAAGTATTCCAAATAATCCCTAACGCGCCAAAAAAGTTTAATAATTGATATATATATATGCCTGACCGGAAACTTTTTTCACAGAAACAAGACAATAAGCGACAAGGATTAATGTCATTCCAATCCAACCAGCTATAGTTGAAAGAAAAATCATATATCTTATTATGTCAAAAAACCCCGTCCATAGACAGGGTCTTTATCAAAACAAGTTTTTTGCTAACTATACAACTCAACTAATTGATTGATTTACGTTCCTGTTGCCACCTCAAAAATCTTATTTCTCTGTTTAGCACCCTTAACCATTCTAATCTTTGCCGCCGGAACTTTGAAATACGAAGCCAAAACACTAATCACCGCCTTATTCGCCAAGCCCTTTTCTGGCTTGGTTCTTATTTTCATATCAAAACTATCCTCCGATTTTTTAATGATTTCGTTCGTCTTTGATTTTGGAAAAACCCTTACTTTAACCAGCATTTAATTCATTTAAAATCAACTAATCTGCTATGTTCTACTTACTATTTACTATTTTTTGTTGATTCCGGTATAAAGAAGTTAGGCAATTATGAAAAGCTTTATTTTTCTCCTAATATTTATTCTATCTCTTTCTTTGGCTGCGCCAAAACCAGCTTTTGCGCAGGCGCAGCTGGACAAAGTTTTATTGCTCCAGCAAATTGAAATTCTAAAGCACGAGATTGAAGTTCTCAAATCGCTCGTTTTAAGTTTGAATTCGCGAAAAGTTCCTATCGCGGATGCCTTTATCGCAGTTCGGCTTTCCGACAACAAGGTTTTACTCGAGAGAAACCTCAACCAAGTGCATTCTATCGCTTCCATTACTAAACTAATGACATCGGTCGTTGCTTTAGAAAATATCGCCAGTAATCAAGAAATTACGCTCACCCAAGCAATGCTTGAACCTTTAGGCCACAGCCCTTCTCTTTTCTTGGGACTTAACATCGGCGCGGAAAATCTTCTCAAGGCCGCGCTAATCCAATCAAGCAATGACGCCGCAGAAGCCCTAACTTTTTTCGTTGGTAAAGAAAATTTTCTATCGCTGATGAATCAGAAGGCAAAAGAGCTTGGTATGCGCAATACTGTTTTTATTGACGCAAACGGATTACACCCCGGCAACCATTCCACAGCATCAGATATCGTAAAACTTATGTCATATATCTATAGCCAACACCCGGAGATATTACAAATTACCAAAAACAACGACTTTTGGCTTCCAGACGCCACGGGGCGCCGTCTCAAGTTCCAAAACGAAAATAATTTTTATCCTCTCGGAGAATTTGTTGGCGGTAAAACCGGCTATCTGGTGGAAGCCAAACAAACCATCGCCTCGGTTTTCAACGTCAATCAGGAACCTATAGCTATCATCTTGCTCTACTCCGACAATTTGCAGGCCGACGTTTTCGCTATTATAAATCAGCTAAAAAATAGATCTCTCGCACAGTAAAAATCTTTAATTTTGTTCGGAGTAGCTTTTTATTTGTAAATATCTTTCCGATGGCCGACATCCAATAGGCGGATTTCTTCATTAGCGACGAATTTAAAAATCACACGATAATCCCTCCCCAACCTAAAAGAATGGTAGCCGGAAAATTTTCCCGTGAGATGTTTTGTATGTAAGGTTGGATAAAAAGGGTTTTTTAATAAAATATCCAAGCTTGATTTAAGCTTGGGTTTTAATTTATTGTCTAATCTCTCTGCGGTTCGGAGAAATGATTTGCCAAAGACAAGTTGATACATCTATTAATTACTTTTCTTTTATTTGGAGTAAAAAAGTTTTGGGATTGTAAATATAGGTGGGTTTTTCCTTGGTCGCTTTCAATATCCTCATTACGAATTCTGGCCTATATTCTCCTTCTGGATCTTTAGCGTCTTTCAAAATAGGAAAAACAAACTCTTGTAAAAGTTCTTGCTTGATCTCTTTTTTCATTTTTTCGTATGTTTTTGTGGTCATATGTTCATTATAAAGGTTATCTATTTGCCGTCAAATGTTCACTCTATTCAAAAAACGACAAACTATCTTCCATTCTCCTCTGCGTGCGCCGCAATCTCAAGATTGCAACTTTTGTGTTCACGGCACCAATCTTCGCATTTCTCCGCCCACTCTTTTACGGTATAACGCAAACCGCACTCGTCGCATTGGTACAATTTCCTGTTTTCCTCTTGGATAATTTTCACCATCTTTTAGTTTTTAGTTTCATAAAAAAACTAACGGGCTGTCAGAAAAACCATACCGACAAAAACATAACCGTAAAACTGATTGCCGAAACTAAACACCACGTACAAAATGCTTTCAATATAAATCCCTGTGTATATGTAAAGTATATTGAAAACAGAAAACCGATTAGTATGAGCGTCTGAATCGGCCAAGCGGGAACAATAAAGTTGGTGTAGAGCCAAGTTAAAACAAAGATAGCCAAGAATATCGCAAAACCGAGAAACGCGTTCGGTATCCCGAAGATTTTACTGTATGGACTCTTCTGTACTTTTCGGCACCACTCTTTGGGGAAGAACGGACAGGCAACCTCGGTTCCTCGGATTTTATGGTAAATCAGGTAAAGCGTGTCCAGTACGCCAACCGCGCTAAAAAATAAAATAGTTATTGCGCTCATACACTAAGCTTAACAAAAAATCGCTGTTTTAGCGACTTCTCTCTATTCTCCACCTGATAACCCCCATCCATCATTACGCTCCTTCTTCAGATGGTCGGTGTTTATGCGCCAGAACAAAACCGATAGCTAAAAGGATAACGACCACACTCCTCAAGATAAATACAATATCAAATCCGGCCACAGAAAGAAACCAAAAGACATGAGGTAGACTAATAAGATCGTTCAAAATAATTAAATACCTCGCAACAGAAATAATAATCGCGACTATTATAAAAATAATGCCTGTTTTTACCCTTACACTACCTCGTCGGCTAGTTTTTTTAATCCAATCCAATAAAGCCAAGAGGATTAAAATATGTATTGCAATAAAGAAAACTGCGATACCAATAATTGATAATAATTGTTGGTACCCCGATGAATAAAATCTGATAGCGTAAAAGAAAAAAGACGAAAGTACCCAGAAAAATAACAATGAATAATAAATAGTCGGTATTTTTCGTGCCAATGGTAACTTTACCCTAATAATCCCCAAATAAACCAGCACCCAGCCTAGAAATATTAAAGGAATCGTAAATATAAAAAAATTCGTCCATTTATCAAGGACGACATTGATCCCAAGATTAGCCCAGATGAAAGGAATCAAAAAAATATAAAAAAGTGTTAAACCGCCAGACCATAAAAGAATGTGGCTTCGATTCCTGTGATATTTTATCCAAACATAAAAAAGAAACAAACTACAAATTAATCCCAAAGCAAAACCAGCAATAGCCAATAATTCTGTCGTATTCCAATCGATTGATAAATTCATAGGATATTTACTTATTATATACTCCTACTATAAAACTACCAACCAAAATTAGCGATCGATAATCTACACGCCCCAATTTTACCCAAACAAAAACCGCCATTGTAGCGATTTTTATAATTTTACTCATCAAAGATAAACAATAGCTTAAATTCTCTTAGTCGAATATAGAAATAAGATAAGTATCAATTAGACGCTGGTCCAGGTCGTAAAAATATAAATGATTATCGTGTAGTTTTTGAACCAATTCAACACCTATAAATCGCCAATGCCACGGCTCAAACTGATAATAGGCGTTGTTCTTTGGATAAGAAAGCGCGAAACCATATTTATAAGCATTTTCTGTAAGCCAAGTATATGCCGTTGTTGTTTCAAATTTTGAAAATCCAGCCCCAAGATCCGGAGTGGTGAAATCTACGGTAGTTCCTAATTGATGCTCTGAATATCCTTGATCTGCCGAAAATTTATTGGCGCCAGAGCCATACGTTACTTTGTATCCTGTTTTTAACGACGCTTGCTCCTTAAACGACCTATATGCCGAAATTATTTCCAAAGGCGTACCATTAGCAGTAGCCCTATCGAGTAAGCTATAAAGAAATCGCTGGACGCTGACGTGTATTTGCTCGGACTCATTTTTATCTTGCAGGTATTTGGAGTCAATCGCCACTAAGCTTTCTGGCGTATAATTTTCGTTAAGGAAATACACTTTTGAGTATTTTTGCAGCAATTCTTTGTCTGTGTTTTGAAGCTTTTGAACAATATCAACCGTGCCCTGTATTGATTGTATCTGCGCCTCAAACTCATTATTTCTATTACGTTCTTCAATTAATGAGTTGGTAAGGTTTGTATTTTCGGCTGATAGTTGCAAGATATTAAGCTCAAACTGTCCAATTTTCTTTTCAAGATCTATTTTGGTCAGAAAAAGATTATTTTTTACCTCTTTTAGATTTTCTGTAAAAAGATAATATTGATAACCACGATAACCGCCATAACCTAAACCAGCAACGATTATAAGCGCCAAAATAATTGTAAGCAGTTTAACAAGAATTTCTTTTGTATCAGCCATAAATTTACTCTATCAAAAAATCGCCATCGCGGCGATCTTTTGCCCTCAAATCATTGATTCGTACTAGAAATTACTGCCAATTAGTTATTGTGGCATTAAGATGGATTGTTTTCCCAGCGTAAAATGTGTAAATATCAACATCAATAGGAGTTCCTTCTGGAGGCATATTTGTAACAGGAATAAACCAACTAACCATACCTACGTATCCTATGCCAATTTTATCACCCGACGGTAAATGAGCAACACCCCATGAACTACCTGAATCATCATTAAAATGACCGGGTTGTCCTGTAAACTCTTGGTTCATTAGCATGGGATGTAAACCTACAAAAATCATATATTCATCTGGAGTACGCTTAATAGTATATGCCAGATTATCATCTATTTCTGAAGTAAATGGTGGTAAAACTTGCGATTGCCCTAAGGCATCAGCGATCATTTGCCTAACTTGTTCAAATGTTGGAAAAATTGGATTATTATCAGCATCCGCTAAAACCTGATTCCCCGCCAAAACAACTCCCACAAAAACAAACAAGGAAATAATAATTTTCAAAGTTTCTTTTTTCATACAACTTTATTTTTTAATTATTTTAATCTTATCGACCTTTTATACTATTCTCATGATTTTTGTTAACAAGTTAGTCATACTTTATTGCGTTTTTCTGAACGAATTTGCCAATTCGCATTCTCAAGCTTTCCGTAATGACGAGAAAGATATTGAGTTCCTAAATAATCCTCGAATTCTATTTCTAGGGAGAGTTCTCCTTTTTCTTGTACGTCTTTTGAAACGGGGATTGCATACCAATTATCGCCGCCGATAGGAACCACACTATTGCCAATTAGATGCGCGACTCCGTTCAAAACAAATCTATTAAGATATATAGGATATGAGCTAGCATTTTTAACTAGTAGATTCCAATATAAAAATTTTTGATTACCCTGTTCATCTTGGCCGATAACCCGTTGGGGCATTACAAAAGTTTCTACGAAATTCTGGATATCTAATGCTTGTTTGTTAATCTCATTTTGTCTCCTACCAATCATCCATGCCAAATAAGTCGCGGCGCTTGCGGTCAGAAAGGTCAAGAATACCACTATCGTTTGCCAGAGTAAAATTTTGTCTGTAATTACCATAAATCTTTTCTAATTTTTTGTTGGTAGGTTATTTTTTAATCTCTCTTTAACTTTCAAAGTCTATATTCACTATTTCGTTGTATGACTTACCGATAAAATTTTTGTTCAATTCTTGTTGTAAAAAATCTAAAAAATGTTCTTCTTCTAAATTCTTTGATCTAACATAAGCAGTTACTTCCCTATGATCAGCTTTTAGATTTAGTCTTAAGGTTTGTTTGTCGAGTCGCCCTAACGACAACAAGAACATTTGATTTATGTCTATTTCAAGTACCCCACCGAGCTCAATAATTCCTGAGGGATTTTTTGTATAGTGCAAATCCTTTATTCTCATGATTTATTTTTCTTCTTCTTTCCAGGTATTCATAATTTTATTTTTAAAATCTTTTGCTATTCTATCTATGCGCTGGTATTCTTTCCATTCTTCTCTTTGGCACCATCGATATTCAACCCTTGAGTTAAGATTTGTATATTCTCTCTCAATGCCTTTAAACGTATCATAGAAACTCTGACTCCCCGGCGCTGGTTGATTAACCTTAATCTCGTCAAAAACTCGCTTACAATCTCCCATAATAATTAGATTTAAATTCCAACTATATTTTTTAACGAGATATAGGCAGCTCTGCAGTACATCAATCAATCCCTCATAGAAAATATTATTCGGTCCTCGTTTATCAGAAAAAACAGCGCCACATCTAATCGGTAAAATGGGAGATTTCTGTAATAAGATATCTATTTCAAATCTCTTTTCTGATGGCAATTCTAAAGATAGTTTAGATATTTTTTCTTTATTAAAAGGATCATACAAATAAGCCGCCCAAAAGGCAGAACCACCTCCATTTTTAGAATCTTTCTTTCTGCCGCCAGAACTATCTATAAGAACAATTAATTGCTTATATTCTTTTTCTAATCTCATTTCTTTCAACAATTTTAATCATTATCCCGTGATTTTATAAATTCTCCCTGTATGTTTCTATAAATTTTACCACGGCGGCAACGGTTTGGTCTTTTAATTTCGGGTTGCTTTCTACTCACTGTCATTACTCTATTGTTCCAAACCGCTTTTATTAAGAGATTTGCTATTTTATTTTCTTAGAATTTCTTTTAAGCCATTCTGCGATTTTTTGAAGTTCAAGTCGATCATGAATTATTCTTAAGGCAAATCTTTCTATCTCTCCTTCTTTGGCCGTAGCTTTATAGCCATTATTTTCAAGAAAAACAAAAGCAGCAGTCATACCGGTCCTCTTATTACCATCAATAAATGGATGGCTCATTAAGATATTCTTTACGTAGACCGCGCCCTTAAGAAATATTGTTGGATACAATTCTTTTCCTCCGAATTTTTGCCTCGGTAATTCTTCTAAGCTTAGAATAGTATGGTAATCTCTAACGCCATGCATACCGCTGGTTTCGTCTATAGCTATCGAGTGAATTAAAAGAATCTGCTCTTTATTAAGGTATTTCACTTTTTATTTTCGCGCAAGCGCTTCTAAATCCCTACGGTAGCGATTAACAAAACTCAAAGTTAATTTGGCGATTTTCTGATCGGCTTTGGAGGGTTGCCATTGAGATCGAATTAATACTGATTTTGATTTACGGTCAACTTCAACTACAACCCTATCTCCAATCTTAAGACCAAGCTCCTCTAAAGACCTCTTAGGAATTGTTACAGCTGCCGAAGAACCGACTTTTAAAACTTTTTGAGTCATAATGCTTATTATAATATCATTATAATCTTTTATAATCGCTTGTCAACCAAAAAGCCCGTTTCCGGACTCCTATCTTCTATCCTCTATTTTCTGTTTTCTATCTAAACTCCGTGAATAACTTCTCGATGTTGATATCATCAATCGGCTGATTAACCAATGGGTCTTTAGCTATTTGCGGCAAGCTATCTTCAAAAAGCGGTCTTTCTGCGTTATAGATAATTCCTGTTGGTAATTTGGTTTCAAGCTCCAGCGCTTTTTGAAAAGCGGCCAATTTATCGCTCGGATTGTGACCCGTATCTTCTACCTTATAAACCCGATCGTAGAACCATTGATAAGTATTTAAATAATTGAAAGTAACGCAGGGCTGGAAAACATTCACTAAGGAAAATCCTTTGTGCTTTATGGCTTCAACAAATAGGTCGGTTAATTGCTTGATATCGCCGGAAAACCCTTGAGCGACAAATGGCGCGCCGGCAGCCAACGCCAAAGAGATAGGATTAACCGGTTCTTCAACTGTGCCTATTGGAGCCGTTCTGCTCTTAAAACCCTTAGCTGACGTGGGAGATGACTGGCCAACGGTTAAACCATAGACCTGATTATCATGAATAATACAGGTAATATCCACATTGCGGCGGCAAGCGTGCAAAAAATGATTACCTCCCTCACCCAACTGATCTCCGTCACCCACAATCGCAATGATATTTAATTTATGATTGGCAAGTTTCGCGCCAGTAGCCACGGGCAAACCCCTGCCGTGCAACCCTTCAAAGCCAAAAGTATTCAAATAGTTCACCATATGGCCATGGCAACCGATCCCGTAAACCAGCAAAACATCGTCTGGTCCCCAGCCCAATTTTGCAAAAGCGTTTTTAAGCGCGACGAAAA
>MHUC01000006.1:1517-7014 GCA_001823315.1 Candidatus Wildermuthbacteria bacterium RIFCSPHIGHO2_12_FULL_40_12 | reverse complement strand
CAACCGCGGCACCAAGTTATGTTCTCTTTTGTTCCAAAATCGTCCATACGCTAATAACAACGAATAATTACGAATTACAAATCTCTCACTTTTTCAACTATTTCTTCCGGGTAGAATGGTCGACCATCGTATTTCAAGAACTTATCTTTTATTTCGTAGCCAATTTTTTCCCGTATTAATGCCGCGCATTGCGCCGTATAATTCTGTTCTACCATTAATACTTTTTCTTTTTTAACTGTGCCAAAAAATTTCTCCAGGAATTTCTCTGGCAAAGGATTCATATAAGTAAGGTGCAAAAACTTCGTGGCAATTTTTCGCTCTGCCAACATTTTTTGCGCTTCCAAAATAGGCCCCTTTGAAGACCCCCAGCCAACAAGAATAATTTTTGCGTTTTTGTCTCCGTAAACCTTGGGGTCCGGAATTTCCTTTTGGCAAAGTTCCAGTTTTTTCATTCTCTTTTCCATTTGGGCTGCTCGGTTTTCCGCCGATTCTTCAGAGAATCCTAATTCCGAATGCTCGTCGCTGTTTGCCCGAAACGTGAATCCCTTTCTACCCGGAATTGCTCTTGGCGAAATGCCGGAGTTGGTTATTTCGTATCTTTGATACTCTTTTTGCTGATCGGTTTCCGACAATAAAGCCCCTCTTTCAATCTTGTAATCTGATGCGTTTATCATCGGAGACCAATAACGACTTTCTCCCAAGTGCTTATCGGTAAGAACCAACACTGTTGTCTGGTATTTTTCTGCCAAATTAAAGGCCTCGGCTGTTAACCAAAAGCTTTCTTCCGGGTCTCCGGGAGCTAAAACAATTCTTAGAAATTCATCTTGGGCGGCATGTAAAACAAATTTTAAATCAGCTTGTCCTCCCCAGGTTGGAAGGCCGGTAGCCGGTCCCGGTCTCTGCCCCTCAATAATAACTAATGGAGTTTCAGTAATGCCTGCCATACCATAACCTTCTGTCATTAAGGAAAACCCGCCACCAGAAGTCGCGGTCATTGCTCTTACCCCGGCAAACGAAGCGCCAATCGCCATATTTATGGCTGAAATCTCATCTTCGGGTTGCTTGTAAACAACTCCGATTTCAGGGCCCTTTTTGGCAAAATAATTGATAATGGAATTTATCGGCGTCATCGGATAAGCCGCAAAAAACTTGCAACCAGCCCTTACAGCTCCAAGGCAAATTCCATCATTGCCAGAAAGAAATAGTAATTCTTCTTTACCTTCCTGTTTTTGCAAAGAATAGTTAGTCTTTACTTGAAAATGTTCTTTCGTGTAATCAAAACCGGCTTTCGCCACGGCAACATTAATATCAACGACCTCTTTCTTATTGGCGCCAAAAACCTCCGCTATAACAGCGGATAGCACCTCAAAATCACCATTTAATAAGGCAACGGTTGCTCCCAAGGCAACGGTATTCGCCATAACGTCTTTGCCTCCGCTTTCTTTCGTTAAAGATATTAAAGGAATAGGATAAACCTTGGATTTTGTCAGGGATTTAACTTCATCCTCCGAAACTTTATCTGTGTTTAAAATAATGTGCGAATCGCTGGACAACTCGTCTTGATCATAAACAACTGCGTTTTTATTTAAAGCAACCAAGACATCAACCGACTTTACTATGGAAAATATCTTTTCCGTTGAAGCTCTAACAATATATGTATTATGACCGCCCCTGATTAAAGAAGGATATTCATTGGCATCAACAACAAAATAACCCGACCTCAAGCAGGTTTTGGCAAAAATTAAGCCGGAAGACATTATGCCATATCCAGCTTCTCCGCCTATTTTCCAGGTAAACCCCGTTAGAAATTTATTGTTAGAAAATGTATCATTCATTTCAAACAAACGCTTATATTTTGTTTCTGTCCACCGTTAAATAATTTGCATAGAATTTTTTCTGAAAAATTTTATGCCCAAAACTTCTAACGGGGTGAAACTATCTTTCGTCATTATTAAGGATAAATTTGCTTGCCATTTTCATCGGCAACCAAAATAGCAAGGACCGGACAGGACTTCGCGGCCTCCATTACATTTTTCAGCTCATCTTTTGTTACCTCTATAAATCCGCTGTCGTCGGGCTGTGTCCCTTGATCCAAAATTGTCACTTTTCCCTCTTCGTCAACCTTAAATACTTTGGGAGATAAAATCTCGCACGATCCCGCCGTTATACAAATATCTCGCAGGATCTTTACTTTAAACTTTTTAACCTCTTGATCCATGCTTTATGTTTTATGCTTAGTATTCTCTACTTTTTTTAGCTATAACCTTTTTTTGATAGTAATGCTTAACTTCTCCAAAATCGGTGACAAGATCAGCGAACTTTATTAATCCCTTTGGCGCGCCGCGACCGGTTAAGATTAAATCAATTTCTTCTGACACTTCTTGCAATACGGCAATCACCGCCGCCATCGAAATCAATTTAAGATCTATTGCTACTATTATTTCATCTAAAATAATTAAGCCAAACTTTTTTGAACGTATCGCTTTTTTAGCCAGAATCAATGTTGCCTTAGCCGCTTCCTCGTGAATCTTTCTTGGCAAACTATCTCCCATTATACCGACAAACCCCTTGCCTCCTTTAATAATCTGGAATCTAGGCGATAACTCTCTGATGATTTTTTCTTCGCCGCTGGGCCACTTTGGGCTTTTAATGAATTGAATCATTAAAACTTTCTTTCCTTGTCCGACCGCTCTTATTGCCTGACCGATAGCCGACGTCGTCTTACCCTTACCGTTGCCCGTAAAAACGAAAATCATGGCCGCTTAAATCTGGTTTACTTCTTTTCGGCGCCCCTGTTCGTCGTATTCGTATATAACTCCTTCTGGTTCGTCAAGTGTTTTTTTATGAGAGCCATCGTAGAAAGGCTGATTTTTAGAAAGACCGCACATACAAATAAAAACCGACTCTTTTTGCGGCTTTACCTCGAATGGTCCCTTTGCTATTTTAATAATTTTTCTAGACATATTATTAACTCCATATTTAATTGATTTCAACCTTTTGATTGATTTTATCAGTGAAAAACAGCGTTGTCAATTTTGGTAAAAATATTGGTTTAATTTGACAATACCGATAACGCATAAGAGAATAAGAATAAGCTTTTCTTAAAACAAACGGGCCAAAGGTCGGTATGTCATAAAAGAATTAATCAATAAAATCAAATTATGAAAAATAAAATTTTAATTTTAGCTATCGCGGCTATCGTTATCGTGGGAATAGCTATATGGCTAAATAATTCGGGGCAATCGCCAACCAACACTTATTATGGGGAACCTGGGCAAGGGGGAGCGCAGGATGTCGTTGAAAATGATGAGGGGGTAATAACGCCAACCGTCAAAGAATTTACCATGGAATCATTCGTAGAATTTATTGATGGCAACCCAAAACCGCAATTCTCCATTAAAGAAATTGTGGTGAATAAAGGAGACCGAGTGAAAATCAACATCACAACGACCAGCGGAAAACACGATTTCAAACTTGACGAATTCAATATCTACGAAGAAACGCCGGTCAACCAACAGGTCGCTATTGAGTTTGTCGCCGATCAGTCAGGAGAATTTATTTATTACTGTAACCAACCTGGACATCGCTTGGCCGGACAATGGGGAACATTAAAAGTGATTGAGTAGATATGGCTTTAATCGGGAAAAGGGCGTTACTGCATCACCTTACAATAGGACCTATAGCGGCTCTCTTGGTTTATCTTTTTTGGCTTTCAAGACCAAGTTTGGACTCTGATGTTAGGTTATGGAAAGCTTTAGGCAACAGCGCTTTTGTTTTCTTGTCTGCAACTCTAATCATAGGCCCCTTGGCAAAATTGTGGAACAAAACAGCGAGGTTAATTTCCTGGCGAAGAGAAACCGGTATTTGGTACGCCTTCTTGGCAATTTCTCATTTTCTTAGTGTTCGCGGTTACGCCCTCTCCGAACCTGGCATAAAATTGCCTGTTTTGGCCGGGTTGACGGCATTATTCTTCACTATTGCTCTGTTAATCACTTCTTCGGATGCCGCGCTAAAATTTCTTGGAGCTTCCTCCTGGAAGTGGATTCATTACGCGGCTTACATTATATTTTACTTGAGCGCAGGACACGCTTTATATTTTCTTTTCTTGCGCTACGACGAACGAAATTGGTTTCGTTATCCTTTTTTGATTCTGGCTCTTCTCGTAATAACGCTGCAATTTGCCGCATTTTTCAAGACGGTTGCGCGGCAACGTAAATACCAAAAACTCGATGATACGCAAAATAACGATTCCGATAATTGAACGGCGGACAATCGCCAAGAATACGATTGAGATTGTTCTTGACGCATCCCTCGAGAATTTTACTTTTCTGGCAGGCCAATACGTAAAAATTTCCATTCCCAAAATGCTTTATCCTGATCCTGCTGGAAACTACCGAATGTTTTCCATCGCTTCTTCGCCAAACGAAAAATCTAAAATGGAAATAGTTTTCCGAGATTCTCAAAGCGGATTCAAAAAAACCCTAACCGAATTGCCTTTTGGCTCATCAGTAATAATACAAGGGCCTTACGGATTATTTACCTTGCCGAAAAACCCCAAAGCATCTATTGTTTTTATTGCCGGCGGAGTCGGCATAGCTCCCTGCTTAAGCATGATTAGATTTGCAATAGAGGAAAAGCTGGGACACGAAATAACGCTTCTTTACGCCAACAACGATTTGAAAAGCGCGGCATACCTTGACGAACTAAAAGAAATTGAACAAAACAATTCGCGTTTTTTCATAAAATGTCATCTCGGGCTTATTGACGAGAACTGCGTTAGACAATCGGTTGCCGACATTAACCAGCCAATCTGGTATGCGGTTGGCCCGCCAAAAATGGTACGGACGACAAGAGATATATTAGAACAACTCGGGGTAAGTAAAAACAAGATACGGTTTGAAAACTTTTAATTGAAACTCGCGGCTATGAGCGGCAGAAGTTGACGATAAGAGCGGAAAATGATAATATGGGCGTACCGACAAAAGGTCTGATGAATAATCAAAATAATAATTAAAAGTTATGGAGACGGAAAACAAAACGCAATCCAATCCTTATGTCATTCCGGCGGCAATAGTGGTGGCCGGGGCTTTAATTGCCGGGGCCGTTGTCTTCTCGCAGAATTCCGATATCTCAAAAAGCGGCACGGCCAGCATTGTTGGCGATCAAGTGCTGACCGATGAAAATCCTGCGCCGAAACCGCTTAATATCTCTATTGACCTTAATGACTGGCCAGCCATTGGCAATACCGATGCTCCAGTGGTGTTGGCAGAATATGCCGATTTTGCCTGTCCCTACTGCGCTAAATTCGCGGCTGATACTCTTCCTTCAATCAAAAAAGATTACGTTGATACAGGTAAAATCCTCCTTATCTATAAGGACTTCCCTGTTGTTGGCGGAGACAGGGCGGCAGAAGCTGCTCATTGCGCCAGAGAACAAGGAAAATACTGGGAATATCATAATTTACTGTTTGAGAAACAATCTTCGGACCGCGGCGCCT
>MHUC01000006.1:0-1423 GCA_001823315.1 Candidatus Wildermuthbacteria bacterium RIFCSPHIGHO2_12_FULL_40_12 | reverse complement strand
CGCCGCAGAAGCCATGCAGAATGGCGGACAGGGCACTCCGTTTTTTATAGTCAATAAAACTCCTATTTCTGGCGCTCAACCATATAGCATTTTCCAAGCAGCTATCGAAGCGGAATTGGCAAAGTAAGTAAAATTTGGAATAGAAAAAACCGAGCATTTAATCCTGCTCGGTTTTTGGTTACTTTGACTGTTTTATTGAATAATACCACCGCCCAGCATCTCATCCTTCAAGTAAAACACAGCTGATTGGCCCGGGGCAATTGCGCGCTGGGGTTCTTTAAAGATAAGTTCATAGTAATTAGTGGATAGTTTATAGATGGTAACTGGAACCGATTTTGCGCGGTATCTAATTTTTACATATACCTTTGACGGGGAATCTGGCTGCTTGCCACTAATCCAATTAACGTTTTCTATCACCAAATCTTTCTTGTATAAATCTTTTTCATCATTTGTAATAGTAAGGATTTTACTGAATGGATTTTTATCTATTACAAAATAAGGACCGCCGGGCAATCCAATGCCTTTTCTTTGGCCGATAGTATAAGGGTAGATTCCATCGTGCTTTCCAATAACCTTTCCATCAGACAAAGCGACCACTCCCTGTTTTTGAGGCAGGCGTTGGTTTAAAAAATCCTTCAATTTAATATGGCCGACAAAGCAAAGACCTTGCGAATCTTTTTTCTCGCTGTTGGGCAAACCAAATTCCCGAGCCAATTTTCTAACTTGCGGCTTGGTATAATCACTTATCGGGAATAAGCAATACTTCAGCTGCTCTTGTGTCAACGCCCAAAGAAAATAACTTTGGTCTTTATTTTCATCAACCGCAGTCATCAACGAATAACGAATTGGTTCTAAATCAACGAATTCCTGCCTTCTAACGTAATGACCTGTGGCTATATAATCAAATCCCAATTCCTTGGCTTTCTGTAAAAAAATACCAAATTTTATTTCTTTGTTGCACATCACGTCGGGATTGGGGGTTCTGCCTAAGGCATATTCATCAAAAAAATAATCAATTACCTTATCTTGATATTCTTCTTCAAAGTTAAAACTCCTCCATTTTATACCGAGGATTTTACAAACTTGTTCAACGTCTTTCATTTCAGCTTCCCAAGGACAATCTTTTGAAATAACTCCTTGCCACGATTCTGGCGAAAAGTTTTTCATATAAGCCCCTTCCACTTCGTATCCTTCCTTTTTCAAGAGAGTTGCCGCAACGCTAGAGTCTACCCCGCCCGACATCGCAACGAGTACCCTCCTGCCCCGTACCGAGCTTATTTTGGTTCGGGGTTTCTTAGATTTTATCTCTACCATATCCTGTTTTTACAACATTAAACTCTTTTACGCAAAAAAAGAAGCTCTGGAGAAAAAGAAAAGTTAATATTCTTCTCTATTTTTCAAGGTAATAGGTTGCGTGCTTAAA
>MHUC01000005.1 GCA_001823315.1 Candidatus Wildermuthbacteria bacterium RIFCSPHIGHO2_12_FULL_40_12 | reverse complement strand
ACTGCGGAGAGATTTTTGGCATTTGACTCAAATGGGAGAGATTGAAAAAATGGGAGAAAGGAATGATACTTATTATCAGCTTATCAGTAGGACATAATGTCCTACTTAATGCATCTTGTCCTACCTATTTAATGAATAATATAGAACAACAATTTAGCGCTATTTACGATCAATGCGTTGACAGGATTTATCGTTTTGTGTTTATAAAGGTTAGCTCCCAGGAAATTGCCGAGGACCTGACTTCAGAAACGTTTTTGAAAGGATGGGAGGCGTTTAAGAAACATTCCAATCCTCATCCTAAGGCCATTGATAATCCGTCTGCTTTTTTGTATAAAATTGCCAGGAATCTGGTGATAGATTATTACAGGGGAAAAGGCAAGCTTCAATCTTTTCCAATAGAATACGCTCAAGTTACCGATCCAAAAGAGAATTTAGAAGAAAAGGCGATCTTGGGGTCGGATCTTAATATGGTCCAAAAGGCCTTAGCCGTTATTAAGGACGAATATAGAGAAGTCATTGTTTGGCATTATTTAGACGAGTTAAATATCCCGGAAATAGCCAAAATCGTGAATAAATCAGAGGGAACCGTTCGAGTAACGCTTCATAGGGCGTTAAATTCGCTTCGTTCTCAATTAGGTTCAACGGGGCAGGTGAAAGAGGTGTAACCCCGTTAGAATCCCGCGATAGTCATTGGTTTTAGAAAGATCCTCAAGACGGGAGTCGCCTAACGGCTTTTGTTCTACGATTAACGAATCCCCGAATAAGGATTCTAACGGGGTGTAATAGATCGTTGGTTTTTACGTCATCTTTATATAAGCAAGCTTGTTTATCGCTCCGCTTAAAATAATGACCGAACAAGACCTCATTTATAAAATTCAAGAACTGAAAAGCATCAAGCCCAGAGAAGATTGGGCTTTATCTGTTAAAAGGAGAATTTTTTCCGACCATCCTTACGTCCAAAGCGTTCAGCCGCATATTGCCAAGAATCCGATTTCGATAGCGGCTGTTTTGAGGTATTGGGCGTTCCAACCAAGAATGGCTTATGTTTCCCTGTTAATTATAGCGGGTATTTTTGTGTCGGCGTTAGGTTCGGCTGGAAACGCTTTACCCGGAGATTTTTTGTATCCCTTCAAAAAAATTACCGAGAGCGGACAAGTAATGTTTGTTCTGGATAACAAAGAATATTCCAAGACCCAATTGACATTATTAAATAAACGGCTTGACGAACTGACCGAAGTCGCCAAGCAGAATAAAGTTCGGAATTTAGCTCCGGCAATCAATGAAGTGGAAAAAAGCATTGCCCAAGCGGCAAAAGGGCTTAAAAGCGCAAGTCCGGATCAGTCCGTTGTTTCCGAAGTCAAAAAGATAGAGGACAAAACGACAACGATAAAATCTCTTGGCGTTGAGATTGGAGAATTGGAATGGGACGCCGCTTTGATCCAAAAAATAAAAGATCAAGTTGATTTATTGAGCGCCGAGAAATTAACCGCGGAGCAGTCGGCTATTCTGGAAGAAGTGAAGCAGGATATTGAGAAAGAGGAATATGCCAAAGCTTGGGAAAAAGTTTTGATTATCAATGGGATAATAACCAAATAGATTTTTAAAATAGAAAGTCGTTCTTTCCATTTTTTGAACGTCGCGCATAGCGCAAAAAGAATTCTTTGTATTCAAAAAATGTTAAGATGGTCGGTGACGACAGAGTTAAATAAAAAATTAAAAATAGAAAGTTAAAAACAAAATGAAAAAAATAATTGCAATGATAATGGCATTAGCCATTATTGGAATGATTGCTCCTACCGGAGTAGCTCAAGCAGTAACAATCGAAGAGCTTCAGGCTCAAATTGCGGCATTGAATGCGCAATTAGCTGCATTAATGGGAACTTCAACTGGCGCGCCAGCGGCATGTTCAGGAATAACATTTACCAGGAACCTCTCACAAGGCGCTACTGGTACTGATGTAAAATGTTTGCAAGCGTTATTGAATCAGAACGCAGCTACACAAGTAGCGGCTTCAGGTTCAGGTTCAACCGGAAACGAAACTATGTACTTTGGTTCTTTAACCAAAGCCGCAGTAGTTGCTTTCCAGGGCTTATACGCCGCAACCATTTTGACTCCTCTTGGTTTGACAGCCGGAACTGGTTTTGTCGGATCTTCCACAAGAGCAAAGTTAACAACAATGCTTAGCGGAACAACCGGCACAACTGGCGGCACTGGAACTACCGGTACGGGTACTTCGACGATGTGTTCAGCAGGGGAAGAAGGTTCTTTCACTGTTGTTTTGTCTGCCTCTCCGGTTAACAGAACTGTTAACGCGGGTTCAGGCCTTGAAGCATACGGCATTGACATTAAAGCCGGCGCCTCTTCTGCCATTACAATTGGCAGTGTTGACTTACAGGCAGCTGTAGTTAATGCGGTTACTGGTACTGCTGAAAATCCGGGTAACTTTATTCTCGGTATTAAAGTGTACAAGGGATCCATGTCTGATGCTAACTTGCTAAAGACCGTTACCAGCCCTGCTTTTTCTCAGGACACAAACTCGGTTTGGCATACATTGTTATCTGGCATTAATATGCCGATAGCGAAAAGTGCGACCGAGAAATTGTTAGTGGTAATTGACACTGGCACAACGATAGACCAGAACAGGACGGTAACCTTGCAGGTTTATGGCAACAATGGAATTAGAGGATATGACTGCGTAGGTATCAACACATTCGTCGCCTTGGCAACTCAGAGAGTCCTTACTATTCAACAGCCAGGCGTGGCGACTGTAACCGTTACCTTGGGTTCTAGCAATCCAACCAGTAACAACTTCAAAGCTGACGCCACAAACGGTGTTCAAACAAAAGAAACCGTTCTTGCCTTGAATGCCAAAGCTACAGGAGGTAGCGCTACTTTGAAGAGATTAGAAGTTACTTACGGTTCAGCAGCCAGTGCGGTAACTCTTCCGTCTATACTTTATCTGTATAGTGGAGACACTTTGGTTTCGTCAGTTACCCCTGCAAACGTTAGCACTGCTGTATTCGAGAACTTCAATTTTCCTCTTGCTCAAGACGTGAATACGCCTTTGACAGTTAAAGCTGATTGGGCGGCTGCTGCTGCCTTTGAATCAGGCGGAGCTGCATTTGTGCTGACTTACCCCATTGGAACCGCGGCTAACTTCCTTTCTGGTTTGTATGAAAGAGCTAATGGCCAACAAACTGGAATAGTCAACGCTGCGGCTATTGCTGGTAACACATTCTGGATATCAGAGTCGGGCTTATACCTGACATTTGTTTCAGGATCTGCTAATTGGACTCAAGAAGGTACTGTCCAGGGTGTCGGTAAGGCAACAGGAACACTCGTCTTTAAGGTAAAGCCGTTTGGCGGAACCTTAATTGAGCCGGCTTACGCTTCAGGAGCTACATCAGTAGCTGTTGCTGTCGTAACCAGCGGTATGCTTGCAAGAATGGAAGCTGCAACTGCTGGATCAGCTGGTCAGGAGATTTATGCGAGCGCTGGAATGTTCACTGTTTCAAGGAGCCTTATGAGTAGCTTGGGAGTAGGGCAGAACGTTGCTGAAAACCAGGATGCTACAGTAACCTTAGAGATGGTTATCTCGACTCCTATTGGATTCGGCGATTTTGCCGGAAACGTTCGGTTTAAGATCGAAGACATTTGTTCCAACGTCGGCGGAACTCTGCGATGTCAGGGTACAGGAGCCGGTATTGGAGGTGCGGGAACAGGCAACTTGACAGACAATTGGGTTACACCATTTGTTAACGTATCGAACTAAAGAATTTCTTTTCCTTGTGAAGAAGCTGAAATCCGCCGAGAGGCGGATTTTGGTTTTTCTATCTTTGATAAGGTTCAGATTTGCTTTTTTGCTTTTTATTTAGTAATCTTTATCAAGATAAATAATTTTAATTGAGCAGATTAATATGAATAAAAAAGCTCTTATTGTAATAGTCGCATTATTAATAATAGCCGCTATTTTCTCATATTTTTTTTATTGGTCTTTCAAAACAAAAAAAGATGATTATGGCTGTTTAGTAAATCAAGGTTATTCTTGGTGCGATTTTAAACAAGAATGCGTTAAATCCGATAAAGATAGTTGTGTTTTGACCAACGATTGGATTCTGAAAGAAGCCAAAAAAATAATAGGTATGGATTTAAACGTGATTCCTAATCAAGCGGTTGAATTTAATACAAAAGAAGGCAAAACAACATTTTCTTCAAAAGGAATTTATTATTCCGATCTGTTGAAATCCGCAAAGATTATGGAAGGATTTAATGCGTGGGAAGGTTTTTTGAAAGATCTTGGTTTTTACAACGATTTTTATAATTCTCCAATAAGAAGCGATGAAAAAGACGACATAAGGTACAACCGGGACAATATCGTATGTGCTTTAAGTCGGACCGATAATCCCAACAATACGTCTTCGCTTAGTCTGTTCTGTGGAGATATTTCAGAAACTTTATGTAATTTCAATGCTTCTTGCGGGAGGAGTTGTCAGACAGATTCTGATTGCAATCTGATTGTTGATGGTTGTGCTAAGAAACAAGTATGTAGGGCCAAAGAAGTTAAATTTTATAATGACTGTCCCAATCCATCGTCTCTTGTGTCCGAATTAGATACAAGCATTAGCGAATGTTCGTGTTTAGAAAGCCAATGCGTTCCTAAGGATGAAAAACTCCGAGACAAAAATTAAATATGTATCTCTTTTTTTTATCTTGTTTCTAGGGCTTTTTGTTCATAATAACGTTTCCGCCGCAACGATAGGAGAAACAAGAAATTTTAACGTAGATTCATCTTACGACTCCCAAAAAAGAAAGGAGATCTCGGCTACTCTTGTTGCGGGAGGCAATAAGCTCTATTTTTACGTGGATAGCGCTTTGTGGCAATCGTTTTCAGACAAAGATAGGATTCAGATGACATCTAATCTTTTCAATCTGTTTGACGAGTTTGATGGCAGAATCTATCCGGTTTTAATTTCTAATTTTGGTTCGGAATGGAATCCGGGTATAGATAAAGATTCTAAGATTACTGTTTTATTTCATCCCTTAAGAAAAGGAGCCGGAGGTTATTTTAATGAAATAAACGAGTATTCTAAATTTGAAAACCCTTATTCCAACGAGAGAGAAATGGTTTATCTTAACGCCGATTATCTTGCTAGTTCTTGGCTAAAGAGTTTATTGGCGCACGAATTTACCCATCTGATAACCTTTAACCAAAAAGAGCGTATTCAGAAGATTAAAGAAGATATTTGGCTGAACGAAGCGAGGGCAGAATATGCTGTTACTCTTTTAGGGTATAACGATGTTTTTCAAGGGAGTTATCTCCAGAAAAGAGTCAATGATTTTCTCAAGAATCCAGACGACCCTCTTATAGAATGGGACAATTCTTTAAGCGATTACGGTCCTATTAATTTATTCATTTTATATCTGGTTGATCATTACGGGATAAATATCCTGAACGATTCTTTGCATTACAATAAGGCAGGTATTGAGAGTATAAACTATGCCTTAGGAAAAAATGGATACAAAGAGGATTTTTCCCAGATCTTCACTAATTGGACAATAACGGCTTTAATAAATGACTGTTCTGTCGGGTCAAAATATTGTTACAGAAGCAGAGGTATGGACAGTATCAAAGTTTTGCCTACCAGTAATTTCGTGCTTGCGGATTTACCATCGGATTTAACGGTCAATTATTCAGCGAGAGAGTGGACTGGTAATTGGCAGAGAATTTTGGCGGATAGGGGATTGTTGGCTGTTGCGTTTAATGGAGCGCCGGGCAGAAATTTTAAGATAGCGTATGTTCTCTGCGATCTTGGCGATCAATGTTTGGTGGAATTTTTAAATTTAGATGAAAATAACCAAGGTAAAATCGATATGGTTGATTCTGGTAAATATCCTTATTTCATCCTTATTCCGACATTGCAGGACATTGATTCTTCAATTGGAAGCGCGATGTTTTTCTTAAATATAAAAACCGCAGGCCAAAATGATGGTCAGGCAAAACAACAGAAAATAAACTTTCTGAAATCTGAAATTACAAGATTGCAAGCCCAATTAGCGGTTTTACAGGACAAGAATGATTCATTTTGCGAGGCGATCAATGGTAATCTTTATTTCGGGATGAGTAATAATTCTGAAGTCCGTTGTTTACAAAAATTTCTCAAGAGCCAAACGGTATATCCTGAAGGCTTGATTACTGGTAATTTTCTTGCATTAACGAAATCAGCCGTTATTCGTTTTCAGGAGAAATACGCTTCGGAAATATTAAATCCCCTTGGTTTGGAAAAGGGGACTGGATACGTAGGAGAAAGAACAAGAGATAAAATTAATCAGTTTCTTGTTGTTTAGGTCATTGTAATATCTCCAAGAATATTTCAATATCCTTTTTCACCGACTCTTGTATTTCTGGATCAAGATCAGGAATAAGATCTAAAATTTTGAGCACTTCCTCTCTGGCCTTGGTTATGTTTCCTAACTCTTGATAGCTTGCGGCTAAAGAAGCGTGTAGCTGGGCTTTTTCAAGAGGATCCAGCGTCAATGATATTAATCTCGGGTAGGTTTCGGTTAATCCTGTATAATCGCTATTTCGTATATACATGTTGACTAAATCTTGGAGGAATTCTTGTGAGTCAATGAGGATTCCTTTTTCTCGAGCGACCTCCAAAAACTTACTAAATCCTTCGTAATCTTTTTGGTATCCCTTGTTCAATGCCATATACCAATAGCATCTTGCGTAAGAAGCGTTAAGGTCTATGCATTTTTGCAGTTTTTCCTCTGCTTTCTGGTACTCTCCAGTCGCAATCTCAAGGTCGGCCCAGTCTTTTAGTACGACTTGACGTTTCGGGCTCAATTCTAAAGCTTTTTGAAAATATTGATTGGCCTCATCTTTTAATTTTTTCGTTTCTTCAGTTTCCACAAAGATATTTTCGTTTAGTCTATTTCTTTCTTTAATTAGAATACTCGTATATTCTCCAATCAGGATCCAATTTGTGACGTATTGGGGGTTTTTATCTATGTTTTTTTCGAGTATTTCAATGTTTTGACGAATAAGGGCTTCCGGTGCCCTACTTTTTATTTTGTCGTTGCACCCGTAAATTACGAATGTGCTTTTCTGTCCCAAGTAATTATTTATAATACTGTTTTCAATAGAAGGGGATATTCTGTCTACGATTTCTAATGCCTTTTCGCAAGTCGTTTCCATTCTTAAATCAGCAAGAGCTAAGGCTACATTCATTTCTTTATTAATATAGAGCGGTTTTAAATTAAAACTCCAGAGAAACCAAATTAACACAATAAAGATGAAGAAGGTAATTGGTATTTTGTATTTATAAGGTTGATATAGAGAGGGTAAGGGCTTTTTCTCTTCTTTTTTAGATGTTAAGTTATTCTCTGATATCAAGTAGAAAGAATAACCAATTAAAAGAAAAGAAACAAGGTAAGTCGAAACACTGTCGAAAGACGAGGCGAGGGAGACCAGATAGGCTAGAAAAGTCGCCTGCAGTCCATGAGAAATTAAAGAGATTTCTGGATTTCTTTGCTTCGTTTTTTGTAGTTGCCAGATTAAAAAAAAGAAGAATAAGAGATAAATTAAGAAAGCGAAGATACCTCCAGTTATTGAAACGTCAAAAATAAAGCTATGAGCTCTGTCAAACCATTCGTTAACATTATCTCCCGGTGTAATTCGTCCTATTTTTGGTAGAGAAGGATCGTAGTGCTTGTCAAAAGCAACCACAAAATTCTCTGGACCCCATCCCAAGATTGGTTTTTCTTTGAGGGCTTGCAAAGAAACTTTCCAGACAGATGTTCTGGCTTCTGTAATTTTTGACCCTTCAAATATACTAAGAGCTCTATCAAGCGCGCTGCTTAAAGTGGGTGGTATTTTCTCATAGAGATAAAGATGAGAATCTAAATAGATTTTTGAAAAATACATTCCCAAAGTTGCCACAATTAAGACGATAAGGGCATAAATTTTTATTTTTTTGGACTTAATGGGATAAAAAAAGAAAAACCATAGGAATCCAGCGATTAGTCCCAAATAGGCGCCTCTTGTTTGGACTAAGACGATATTTACAAAAAGGAAAAGAAAGAATGAAGAAAAATAAAAAATCTTTTTATATCGATTTTTATCGCTTAGTCCAAGAACCAGAGTAATAAAAGTAACCAATACAAGGTATAACGATAGTAAAAGCGGGTTTCCCAGGGTGGATATCGGCCTGCTTTCAAACGGAATAAGGTATTTATTGAAAATGCCGAACTTTTGGAAAAGAGCAATAATGCAGACCAAGACACTCACAATTATTAAAAAATTCAATAATTTTTGCCAGTCGCTTTTTTTAATAATCAAAAAGGCCAAAATAGCTAAAAATATGTAAAAAGAAAAATTGATGAACCCGCCATTTCTCAAGGGATCGCCCCACAAGCTAAAATGAGGATTGACAGAGAAAAGCGTCGCCAATAAATAAATCCCAAATAAAGTAACCAAAAGGTAAAAGGGAAGGGAAATAGTTTTTATTTTGTTTCTTATATCAGCTAAACTAATTTTCTCGAAAAAAATTTGAAAAAGGAAAAGAAATATCATTAAGGAAAGAGCAATTCTAAAGAAAATTGCCTTTCCCCAGTCGTTTGGCATCGTCCAAAAAGGTAAGACGTTAATAATTTGGGCCACGATGAAAAAAAACCCGATCAGGTAGGCCCAATAAAAATTATTTTGATTAGAAATTCTCTTTTTCTCTTGCATATGGTTTAATATTAGAAGATTGAAAGAAAAAATCAACTTTTCTATCTAAAAGAACCCGAAAATGAACCCCAATGATACCTCTTGACACCTTCTTAATATGGGCATATTATTAAGAATAGAAACAAATAAAGGTATAATACTTATGGATAAAACGATCAACGAAAATTCTGTTTATACAACCAAAGAAGTTCAAGACTATCTTAAAGTGAGTAAGAGCACCATGAAGCGACTTTTAAAGAAGGGTATTCTTCGAGCAAATAAGGTAGGTAATCAATATCGGGTTTTAGGGCGGGAAATTTTAAGTTTAATTTCGCCGCAGGCGGAAAAGAAAGCGTCGGATATTTATCAAAAAATTAAACACAAAACCAAAGAAACAATTCAAGGTTGGTAATTTTTAGTTTTTTAACATTTTAATTTTTTACATTTTTATGGATATGCGTCAGTTAATAGAAAACAAAAAAGCAAAAGTAGCCATTATTGGAATGGGGTATGTCGGTTTGCCACATGCTGTTTCATTAGCGAGAGCTGGCTTTCAAGTGTACGGAATTGATATTCAAAAAAAGAGAGTAGATAGTTTGAATAGGGGAAGGTCGTATATCGGAGACGTTAAAGGTCATGAATTGAAAAAAGTTCTAAAAACCAAAAAGTTTAAATCGTTTAATAATTTCGATAAGCTAAAAGTTGCCGATATTATTATTATTTGCGTTCCGACTCCTCTTGATAAAAATAAATTGCCAGATATGTCTTATATTCAAAATACCGTACAAGAAATAAAACAACGGCTTCACAAAAATCAATTGATTATTTTAGAAAGTACAACGTATCCCGGCACAACCGAAGAGATCATTTTACCTCAATTGCAAGATAAGGGGTTAAAGGTAGGCCGTGATTTTTACTTGGCCTTTGCTCCAGAGAGGATTGATCCGGGCAATAAGATGCCGTTTTCTAAAATCCCAAAAGTTGTCGGCGGCATTACCAAAGAATGTACTAAAATTGCCACTCTTTTTTACGGTCAATTTATAGAAAAGGTTTTTCCTGTATCGTCGGCTCGAACTGCTGAAATGACAAAAATAGTAGAAAATACTTTTCGTCTTATTAATATATCTGCCATCAATGAGCTTTCTCTTTTTTGCGGGAAAATGGGTATTGATATTTGGGAAGTGATTGAGGCGGCTTCAACCAAGCCCTATGGTTTTATGCCTTTTTATCCTTCTCCGAAGGCTGGCGGGCATTGTATTCCCTTAGATCCTTTCTATTTATCTTTTAAAGGCAGGGAACATGGTTTTTGGTCTCGCTTTATAGAGTTGGCCGGAGAAATCAATGAACAAATGCCTCATATAGTAATGACTCAAGCAATCTGGGTTTTGAATCTTAAAGAAAAGCCAGTGCGTAATTCTAAAGTTTTAGTTTGGGGCGTCAGTTATAAAAAAGATATCCCAGACACTCGTGAATCGGCAGCTTTTGATATTTTGGCCGACCTTACGAGAAAAGGAGCGAGAGTAGATTATTTTGATCCTTTTGTCCCACAGCTCAAAATTAAACATAGAATTTTGAAAAATAAGGCCATCTCGTTAAGGTCGATTAGATACTCGTCACAATCTTTGAAGAAATACGATTTGGTTATGATTTTGACAGATCATTCAGGATTTGATTACGAAAAAGTCGCTCGAAATTCAAAATTGGTAGTAGATACTAGAAATGCGATCAAATCAAGAAAACATAAACATGTTTTCAGATTATAAAACATAAAAATCTAAAAAGTTAGACAATGAAGTTTTTATTAATTGGAAATGGGTTTATAGTGTTAGCGCACAAAGATGCGATAAAAAAAATCAATGGGGAAATAGTTGGCATTATTGATAAAAATCGAGGAGAAGATAAATGGATGGAGGCGGTAAAAAAAACAGACGCTGATTGTGTTGTCGTTTTGACTCCGAACGATCTTCATTTCGAAATGGTAAAGTTTGCATTGGAGCAGGGGAAGATTGTTCTATGTGAGAAGCCATTAGTTGTAAAATTAGAACAGGCAAAAATATTAGCCAATGAAGATAAAGTTTTTACCGTGCTTCAGCTAAGACATCACCCGCTCGTTGAATTAATTAAGAAAGAGCAATTTGCTAAAAAAGGAAAGCACATGATAAATATGAATATATTTTTTAAGAGAGACGATGAAAACTATATTAATGGTTGGAAAAATCAAAAAGAAAGGTCAGGAGGTTTTCTATATAATTTATGTATTCATTATTTTGATTTACTGCTTTATTTATTCGGCGACATAAAAGACGTAAAAGTAAATAAAATCTATGAAAAAAACGGACCTCTTCCAGAAGCCGAAGGTAAAGGAGTGATCGAAGGCGACAACTACGTTTGTAATTGGCAAATCTTTATTAATAAGAAAGAAAATGGGCTAATTATCAAAAAAAGAGAATATATAATTAATGACATTCCTTACAACTTTTCTTCAAAGGACAATTTGGCAGAAGAAAATTTACATAAGTTTACATACGAAGATTTATTAAGAGGGAAGGGGGTAAAACCAAAGGAGGCGCTAAAATCAATTGAATTAGTAGAGGCAATATATAAAAAGCTAAAAAGTTAAAAATATAAAAAATGGAAAACGCTAATTATTGGGCGCACAAAACAGTAGAAGTACAGAAAGGCGCAAAAATAGGCAAGGGAACTAAAATTTGGCACAATTCACAGGTTTTAAAAGGAGCAATCATCGGAGAAAATTGCATGATTGGACATAATTGTTTTATTAGTTTTAATGCTCGACTTGGCAATGGCGTAAAGCTTGAATCAAATATTGATATTTGGGATTTGGTTGTATTAGAAGACCATGTGTTTGTTGGTCCTTCCGTTGTTTTTACAAATGATTTAACGCCTCGAGCTGAATATCCAAAATTAAAATTCTCAAAATATGGAAAATGGTTGCCACTTTTAATAAAAGAAGGAGCTTCGATGGGGGCTAACGCTACGGTTATTTGCGGAATTACGGTTGGTAAGTGGGCGATGATAGGAGCTGGAGCCGTAGTTACCAAAAATGTTCCAGATTACGCAGTTCTAGTTGGAAATCCAGCAAAAATTATAGGTTTTATGTGTGAATGTGGTAATAAAATTAATTTTCAAAAGAACAAGAGCATTTGTAAGATTTGTAAAAAATCGTACAATAAAAAAAGAAATAACGTGCAAAGATTAAAATAAATTTTTATTAATTATCTATGAAAAGAATATTAATTACAGGAGCGGGTGGATCGCCATCTACTAATTTTGTAAGATCGTTAAGAAGCGTAGCCGAAGATTTTTATTTAATAGGGGTAGATTCTAATAAATACTACCTTCAAAGAGCAGAGACAGACGAAAAATATTTAATTCCAGACAAAGACAGCCCCGATTATATAAACATATTAAATCAAATCACCGTAGAAACAAAAGCTGATTTTGTTCATGCTCAAAATAGCGCCGAACTTTTTGTGTTATCTGAAAACAGAGAGAAATTGAAAGCAAAATGTTTTTTTCCAAATAAAGAAACAATTAGGATATGCAATAATAAGTTCGAGAGCTATAAAAAATGGAAAGAAGGAAAACTCCCTCAACCCAAAACACTATTTTTAAACAACGAAGAAGATTTAAGAATTGCCTTTAATGAATTAGGTAATCAGATATGGATTAGAGATGTTGTAGGGTCTGGGGGGAGAGGGTCGATTTTGTCAGATAATATAAATACCACAAAAGCGTGGATTGACTTCAAACAGGGGTGGGGTAAATTTACAGCCGCAGAATATTTATCGCCACAATCAATTACGTGGCAGTCAATATGGAAAGAAGGAGAGTTGATTGTTGCCCAAACAAGAAAAAGATTATACTGGGAACTTGCCAAAATCTCTCCTTCTGGGATAAGTGGCTCAACGGGTGGCGCAATCACTATTTCCGATCCGGGAGTTGACGACATAGCTCAAAAGACCATTTTTGCTGTCGATAGAAAACCTCATGGCATCTTTAGTGTTGATATGACCTACGATAAAAATAATATTCCAAACCCTACAGAGATTAACATCGGAAGGTTCTTTACAACCCATGAGTTTTTTACTCGAGCAGGGCTTAATATGCCTTATATTTTTATTAAAATAGCTTTTGGAGAGACTTATCCCGAAATAAAAAATAAGATAAATCCTTTGCCAGAAAATTTAGTTTGGATTAGAGGCATAGATTTTCTCCCAATTTTCACTACCTTAGAAGAGATAGAAAAATATGAAAAAGAATATAAAAAAAGATTTAAGTATTAATATAATTGAAGAAAAGAAAAGAGCAGGCAAATTTTCAAGCCAGTTTGCGTTAAAGAAAGGTTTTAACGTGTTTATGGGAAGATATAGAATAAGAACGATTTTAGATAATTGCAAAAAACGTGGAACGCTATTAGATCTTGGTTGTTCTTACGGCAGAATAGCCAAAGCCCTCTCTTTTGATTTCAAAAGCATTGTGGCGGTAGACGGATCAGACGCTCTTATTAATCAAGCAAAAAAGGAGAATACGGTGCGTAATATTTCTTATCATGTTTCTTTAATTGAGGACTTAGAAATAAAAAGCAAATTTGATGTTGTTTTATTGTCATTTATATTAGAGCACGTAGCTGAACCGCAAAAAATATTAAAAAAAGCCACCCAGTTTTTAAAGAGCAAAGGAGTATTGTTTATAATGGTTCCAAACGCAGAATCTTTACACAGAAGGGTGGGAAAAGCAATGGGTATCATCAAGAAGCTTGATGAATTAACCATTACAGATATAAATCATGGTCACAGGAGGGTTTATACATTAAAAACGCTTGAGAAAGAGATTGGGAGTGTTGGATTGAATATAAATAAAAAAGGGACATTTTTTATCAAACCTTTTTCTAATAAACAAATGGAAAAATTTGATCCTAAGATATGCGATGCTTTTTATGAGGTAGGGAAAGATCTTCAAGGCCTGGGTTCAATGTTGTTTGTATTAGCATCGCGTAAAAGATAAAAATGACACTGTTTATTGATTTAGATGGAACAATTCTAGATGTTTCAAAACGAATTTATTATGTTTATAGAGATATTCTAAAAAAGAAAAATGAGAAATATCTTTCCCAAAAAGATTACTTAAGACTGAAAAGAGGAAAAATACCTATCGAAAAAATTTTGGGAAAAACAAAAGCAGAAAACACTTCTTTTCAATTTAAGAGATGCTGGAGAAAAGAGATTGAGAAACCACATTATCTATCGTTAGATAGGTTGCACAGAAAAACAAAAAAGATATTAGCTCTGTTTAAAAAAGACCATAGAATAGTCATGATTACCCTTAGGAATCATCCTAGGAATTTGATTAAACAATTAAAAAAACAAAGCATTTATACGCTTTTTGATGAAATATTATTAATACCGAAAGAATCTTTTGTGCCGAAATGGAAAATTAAGTATAAATTGATAAAAAAATATGGCAATTATAATAAAAAATCAATCATAATCGGCGACACGGAAACTGATATATTGGCAGGAAAAAAACTCGGGATAAAAACAGTTGCCGTGACCAGCGGAATGACAGATAAAAATATTCTTAAAAAATACAAACCAGATTTTATAATAAAGGATTTATCAGAACTAAAGAGATGTATTTTCTAAATTTAGAGAAACAATATCAATCGATTAAAAAGGAAATAGACACTGCTATCAAAAAAATATTAGATAGCAGTAATTTTATTGGGGGTAACGAAGTAGGAAGTTTTGAAAAAGAAGTTGCTAAATTTTGCGGATCAAAATATGCAATTAGCTTGAACTCTGGCACAGACGCGCTTTTTTTAGCCCTGAAAGCATTAGGAATAAGGTCTGGAGATGAGGTTATAACTACGCCCTTTACGTTTTTTGCTACGGCAGAAGCTATAGCAAATACAGGAGCGAAACCTGTTTTTGCTGATATTAAAAGCGATACTTTCAATATCAGTTCTGAGCTTGTCGAAGGATTGATTACTCCTCGCACCAAAGCTATTTTACCCGTTCATCTTTTTGGACAGGTTGCAGATATGGAATCAATAATGAAAATCGCCAATAAACATAAAATAAAAGTTATTGAAGATGCTGCCCAGTCTTTTGGCGCAGAATATAAGAAAAAGAAAGCTGGTGCTATTGGAGATATTGGATGTTTTTCTTTTTTCCCATCAAAGAATCTTGGAGCTTATGGCGACGGAGGAATGGCGGTGACGAATGATCAGAAAATAGCGGCAACAATAAATCTATTAAAAAATCACGGTTCTTCAAGTTATGACAAGTACAAGAATCTTGTACTGGGAACAAATTCAAGATTAGATACGATTCAAGCGGCAATTTTAAGAGTGAAGTTGAAATATATTAATAAATGGAATAAGGCGAGAATAAAAATAGCCCAATATTACAATAAGCACTTACAAGGCGTAATAGGTATAACAACGCCCAATGTCGATAACAATATTTTTCATCAGTACACCATTCGACTCCATTCGGAGCAAGTAAGGAATGGGTTAAGAGAATATCTGCAGAAAGCGAAGATTCCAACAATGATTTATTATGCTTTACCCTTACATTTACAGCCTGCTTTTAAATACTTTGGTAATAAAGTTGGAGATTTTCCCGAGGCAGAGAAAGCGGCAAGAGAGGTTTTATCCTTGCCGATTTATCCAGAGTTAAAGCGGTTAGAAATGGATTATATTGTTCGGAATGTAAAAAATTTTTATGAGAGATATTAATTTTTCCAAAAACAGCTTGTGGACCCTTCTGTCCGACATGGTTATTTTCGTTTCCGGATTAGTGTATCTTGTTATTTTAGCCCGTGTTCTTGGTCCAGAAGGAAAAGGTATCCATTCTTTGATTTTATTGATACCCGGAGTTATTATGGTTTTTGGAAGTTTCGGTATGGAATCTGCAAATGTTTATTTTGTTGGAACTAAAAAATATCCTTTGCGAGATGTTGTTTCTAACTCAATCATATTGTCTGTTTTGCTGGGTGTCTTGTTGGTGTTATTGTTCTGGGGCGCCTCGCAGACAGATTGGTTTTATAAATTCATTCAGGATAATAAAATACCAATTTCTTATCTGTGGGCGGTTGTTTTTACTATACCCCTTTATTTCATTTCTGCTTTTCTAAGAAATGCTTTGAGGGGATACGGTCATCTTGGCGATTATAATACAATAAGAATCATAGAAGGTTTGTCGCTTTTTTTGTTTGGAGTTATTTTTCTAATAATACTTAAAAGGGGATTATGGGGCGCTATCGCGTCGTCGGTGCTTTCGATTATTTTTGCTGCTATTTCTAGTATTTTTTTGACAAAGAAGTTGGTAAGAATTTTTCCACTCAATCTAAATACAGCGCTACTTAAAGGCTCATCTTCCTATGGGTCTAAGGTGTATTTGGCTAACGGCCTCTCATTTTTAAATTACCGATTAGATATGTTTCTTATAACAATATTCTTGACGCCTGTTGCGGTTGGTTTTTATAGTGTTGCTGTTAATATGGCGGAAAAATTATTAATCATACCCGGTGCGTTTGCTACTGTTTTGTTACCAAAGATTTCTTCTTCTGGCCAGAACGAAGCAAATCATCTGACCTCGAGGGTGCTGCGGCATACGACACTAATCATGCTCGTTATTTGCCTTGCTATGCTTTTTTTAATTACCTTTATGGTCAGATTGTTTTTTGGTGCATCTTTTTTGCCATCTGTTTTGCCATTTATTATTCTGTTGCCTGGTATTCTTGCGTTTAGTATCGGAGGCGTTTTAGCAGCTGATTTGTCTGGCAGGGGAAAGCCTCAATATGCTATTTGGTCTTCTATGACAGCCTTGATAGCCAATATTGTGTTGAACATAATCCTCATACCCAAAATGGGAATCGTGGGAGCGGCTTTGGCTTCGAGTATTTCATATTGGTTGGACACACTCGTTGTTTTAGGGGCATTCATGTGTATTTCTAAAAATAGACTTAAGGAGGTCTTTATAATAAAGAAGGAGGATTTCCAAGATTATTACAATTTGTATATAGATTTTTTCAATTCATCAAGCAGGATACGTTAAACATGGAAAAAGCAGTAATCAACAACAAAAGATTGACTATATGTTTTTTGGGAGAGGCCAAGAAAGAAGATGTATTTGCATTAAGATGGGCTAAGTATTTCGCAGAAAAAGGCCACGATGTTCGTCTTATATCCTATAGCCAGCCGGATTGGTCAGATGACGAGCTTGGCAAGATGAAAATTTACGTGCTCGAGAAAAAATTACCAGA
>MHUC01000004.1:870-6032 GCA_001823315.1 Candidatus Wildermuthbacteria bacterium RIFCSPHIGHO2_12_FULL_40_12 | reverse complement strand
TTTATTCTCTGCGGGGAAAAACAATTGATTTTTTCGCAACAAAGAAAGGATCTGCCAAAGACCCTTTTTCCCATTTAAAGATGGCGGCTACGGCTTTGGCGCTGTTTTTGGTTTTTTCTTTGTTTTTTTCTGCCGACAAGGCCAATTCTTTGTCTGTCAGCGATCATTTGCAGGCGTCTCTTTTGGATCTTGATTTAATTAGCGGTTTAGCCAAAAAAGAAATTCACGGGCCAATTCAAAGCAACGATTTGTTTGTCGGGTTAACCGACAGCCAGCCAAAAGAATCGCCGGACCTGTTTTTGGTGCAGGAAAACAGCTTGGTGGCTTTTTCGCCGCCATCAATCATTACCGCCAAGACCTTAGGAGATATCGTGGGCGAGGAAGAGGACGAGTTTCCAAGTTCAAGGGAAGGAATTATTGAATATACCGTTGAGCAGGGAGATACGTTGGCTGGCATCGCTGAAAAATTTGACATTTCTTTAGACACTCTGCTCTGGACTAATAATCTAAGCAAGAGTTCTAAATTGAAATTGGGACAGAGCTTAATTATTCTGCCGGTTTCCGGGACAGCTCATTATGTTAAAAAAGGAGATACTCTGTCCGGCATTGCCAAAACCTACAAAGGAGAGGCCGATGCAATTATTGCTTTTAACGATTTGGCGGCAGAGAGCGACATTTATATCGGCGATATTTTAATTATTCCCAATGGCAAAATGCCGCCAAAACAGTCGGTCGCTTCAGGTCCTATCGCTTCTTCCAGCCAGATACCGGTTGCTTCGAGTTATTTTATTTGCCCGGTGGCAGGATCTTGCTCTCTTACCCAGGGTTTGCACTGGCATAACGCCGTTGATTTCGCCTCAAAGTGCGACAGTCCGATTTATGCGGCGGCCGGCGGGCAAATTCAAAGGGTAAGATATGGATGGAACGGCGGGGCCGGAAATTACGTTACCGTTTTGCATCCTAACGGAGTGGTTACGCTCTATGGACACGTGGTGGCGGGCTTGGTTAGTCCCGGCGAACAGGTTTCTCAAGGTCAAGTTATCGCTTTAACCGGAGGCAGGCCGGGTACGCCGGGAGCAGGTATTTCAACCGGTTGCCATGTCCATTTTGAAGTGAGAGGAGGCAAGAATCCATTCGTTAGATAGAAAATAGAAAATAGAAAAGAGAAAATAGAAAGTAGCAAGTAGAAAGTAATAGTCGGTAGTCGGTGTAAAAGAACTCCCAAAAGGAGCTTTTTGTTTTTCGTTGGTCGCGTATTTTTCCTTCTATTTACTATTTTCTAAATTCTATTTTCTGTTCTATATTTCTTTCGCCCGATACATCAAGGCCTCGCTCAAATGTTCATAAGAGATTTTTTCCGAATTATCCAAATCGGCAATGGTTCTGGCGATTTTAAGAGTCCGATGGTATCCTCGGGCCGACAATTTCCCGGAATCAACATATTTTCTTAAAAGGTTTTGAGAATTACCGTCTACTTGGCAGTATTGTTTGATTTGCTGGATAGTCAATTCCGAATTGACCTGATCGTTGGCAAATCTTGCTTTTTGCAGAGACCTCGCGTCTTGCACCTTTTTTCTTATACTCAACCAGAGATTATTTTGTTCCGGAGAAACGAGTTTTTCGTATTTCAATTGCGGAACATCCACGAAAAGATCTATCCTGTCCATTAGGGGTCCCGAAAGTTTTTTTCTGTATGTTTGAATTTGATGGTGATTGCAGGCGCATTCTTTTTCCGGATTGTTAAAATTGCCGCAAGGACAGGGATTGGCGGCCGACACCAAAGTAAATCTTGAAGGCAACGTTAGAGAATGGCGGGCTCGCAAAATGGTTATTTTTCCTTCTTCAATCGGCTGGCGCAAGCTCTCAAGAGCGTCGCGGTGGAATTCCGGGAATTCATCCAAGAAAAGAATTCCTCGGTGCGCCAAAGTGATTTCTCCCGGACGAGGAGGGTTGCCGCCGCCAATGAGGGCGGTTTCAGAGGCGGTGTGGTGCGGGTTCCTAAATGGCCGATTCACCATAATTGGTTGTTCTTTTGGCAAAAGCCCCGCCACGCTGTAAATTCTGGTTACTTCCAGCGATTCTTCAAAAGACAGCGGTGGTAAAAGAGCCGGCAGGGATTTTGCCAGAAGGGTTTTGCCAGCCCCCGGCGGACCGACCATTAAAAGGTTATGACCGCCGCCAGCCACGATTTCCAAAGCTCTTTTAGCATATTCCTGGCCTTTGATAAAATCCATTTCGGAAAATCCAATTGACGATATTTTGTCTGGCGAGGTTGGAACAGTGGGAATAATAGCGTGTTTTCCCTCTAAATAGTCAAGCGTTTCTTTTAAATTGTCCACGCCTACCACCTTGAATTTATCAGTCGATTGGTCAGAGCTTTGAGTCAGAACTATTGCCGCTTCTTTCGCGTTGTCTTTTGGCAGAATTATCTCTGAAAAGTTATCCCGCGCCATAAGAGCGACAGACAGAGCCCCCTTTATCGGTCTTAATTTTCCATTCAATGACAATTCTCCCAAAAAGATTTTGCCTTCCGGGTTAAAATTTGTCTGCTTGGAGGCCAAAAGAAAACCTAAAGCGATAGGTAAATCATACAAAGCCCCTTCTTTCTTAAGATCGGCGGGCGCCAAATTAACTAAGACGCGAAGCGGTTTTTGATGGGGAGAAGAAAGCTTCGTGCTTTTGATAGCCGTGCCCACTCTTTCTCTGGCTTCTTCCACGCTTTTGTCAGGAAGCCCAACAATGCTAAAGTAGCGGAGCCCGTAACTGCAATCCACTTCCACTTCAATGACTTGAGCGTCTAATCCGATGACCGCCGCTGAATAAACTTTTGCTGGCATATCATTGATTCTATCAAAAAAACGCGCCCGTACAAACAGGTTGGACGGGCGCGACAGCAATTTGTTTTTGTATTGATTAACTTTTTACTGCTTGCACTTATTGCAGGTTTGAGCCGCAGGATATACTATTAACCTTTCTTTGGGTATTTCTTGTTGGCATTTTTCGCACTGACCATAATTTCCTTTAACTATTTTGCTTAAAGCCAAATTAATATCTCTTAATCTTTTTTCAAGAGAGAACTCCACGGGGAGAAGGTTTCCGTATTCTTCGACCTCGTCCGAAGACCCTTCCAGATCGGTGCTGTTGAGTTCTGGGAATTTTGTGTCCCAATCGCCTTTTAGCTTTTGATCCTTGGTGGCAAATCCTTTCAAGGCGTTTTCAACTGTTTCCTTCTCTTTTTTAAGCAGTGTTCCTTGTTGCTCAATGAATGTTTTGTCCTGTGTCATAATTTTAATTTTATTGTCTCGCCGTTTATCTTACTGCTTTATCAAGCGTTTTTTTTATGCTTTCCAGAGAAGTGGTTAGCGCAAAATAATTATTATGCACGGCGTAGCAGTTGCCAAAATCTTCTTTGCTGAACGTTTGGCATCGTATATTCACTCCTCCGTAGGCAATTCGCGAAAAATTTTCCGTTAAAGCGGGTCCGGTTTTCCCCAAAAAAGAGAACAATCCCTGAAAGTCCTGTTCCATTGTGTCTTCCCCGATTCTTAACGCCGCTATTAGCCCGGACACGTTCGCCGTTTCCGTATTGGTCAATTTTCCTATTAGCCCCAATCTGTTGCCTCCTTGCTGGGAATGAATAAACAGGGTGAAGTTTTTATCTACTTGAGAATAAAATCCTTCAATCGTTCGAACCCCAAAGGCGTTCAAGAAATTTTCTAAGGTTAAAACCTCTCGCTTGGTCGGATCTTCATTTCTTAGGTCTTTGATTATTATTCTGATGGTTTTTCCTTGTTCAATATTGTCTTTGAGGGCTTGAGAGAGATAAATTTGTATATCTTGCTGCGTAGTAATGTCGTATGTTTTATTATCGTCAATCGCGATGAGGGACGGAGGTATAAAAATTTCTGGTATTACCACCGGGGGAGGAACGCATTTTTCCCTGGTCCATTCTTTTTTGGGTATGTCTTTCTCTTCGGTTTCGCACCACGCCACCGGTGTAGCCGCTTTTTTCACAAAGAAAAACCAATAAATAAAGAAGGCAATTGCGATAAAAATAGATATTATCAAGATAAAAGCCAGCAAGCGTGAAAACAACTTGTTGAAAGCCGAGGGTCTTGGTGGCAAAGGTCTGACAAATTCTTCCGGCGATATCGCGGATTCAATGGTTTCTGTTGTTGTTTTCACCGCCTTTTTTGTTGTTTTTCCGTCTTGGATTCTTTCTAAAAATCTTTTTCTTTCCGCTTCTTCTTTTTCCTGGATTTCGTCTAAGCGCTTTTTTATTTCGCTTTCTTTTTGCATTTTCTTTTCAATGTCTTGCGCTTCTTCTTTTATCCAGAATTTGCGGTT
The DNA here is from genome assembly GCA_001823315.1 of Candidatus Wildermuthbacteria bacterium RIFCSPHIGHO2_12_FULL_40_12. Taxonomy (GTDB): domain Bacteria; phylum Patescibacteriota; class Minisyncoccia; order Minisyncoccales; family 2-12-FULL-40-12; genus 2-12-FULL-40-12. The sequence continues at coordinate 1,685 of MHUC01000004.1, read as the reverse complement.
AATTCCCTGTTGTCCAAATATGGCTCCCGGCTGATCTATCGTGATGCCCGTTGGCGCCGATTGTTGTTCCGGTGATAAACCGCTGGTTTGCCTTTGAGCTTCTGTTTGTCGTTGCCTTTCCTCCTCCGCCTCTCGTTTTAATCTTTCGATTTCCGCCAAAACCTCCATTTGCCTGTCTTGTATTCTGCTTACTTGCCCCGATTCAATAGGTTTAATCGGCGGCGTAGCTTGATTAATAGATGGTTTCGTCTCACTAATTGTTGGCTGAATTCTTGCGCCGACTTCGTTGGTCCTTGGCGTGTCAAACCTTTGGTCTATTCCTGCTTCTTGTCGCAGTCGCGCTATCTCTTCTTGCAAAGAGGTTGACGCCGCGGGTTTAGCCGTTCCCATTTTTGTTTCAGCGGGTTTTTGAATTTGCGATTCAAAGATTCTTTGATTTTCCGCCGTTCCCGCCCTTTCGGACGCTGGTTTCTTCGGGTTTAGCTTCAAGGATAATTCTTTTTCTCTCGATAGTATTCTTTGATAATCGGATTCAACTCTCTTAAGATCTTCCTTCACCTTTCCGATTTCTTCTTCCCGTTCCCAACGTTCTTTTTCTATCTTTCTTCTTTTTTCTTCCGTTTCCCACCTTTGTTTTTCCAACTCCTTTTTGTCTGCGGTCGATCCGGCCGATTTCTCCCTTTCTTCGATTGCTCTTTCTTCTTTTTCAACAGCGTCTTCCTTCCTAAGAACTTCGTCCAAACTCTCCTGGAGCTTCGTCTCTTTTTCAAGCAGATCGTTGATTTCTTGCTCTAAAGGCCCTTTTTTCTCCAACA
>MHUC01000004.1:0-643 GCA_001823315.1 Candidatus Wildermuthbacteria bacterium RIFCSPHIGHO2_12_FULL_40_12 | reverse complement strand
TTTTGTCTGCGGTCGATCCGGCCGATTTCTCCCTTTCTTCGATTGCTCTTTCTTCTTTTTCAACAGCGTCTTCCTTCCTAAGAACTTCGTCCAAGCTTTCCTGGAGCTGTTTTTCTCTTTTGGAAAGTTGGCTGGTTTCGGTTTCCAACGGAATTTTTCGAGTGGCAATGTTTTGCAGTTCTCGGTCTAACGATAATCTTTCTTCTGTCAGCTGGATTTTTTCTCTTTCTCTGGCTCTTTTTGATTCTTGGGCCGTCAATACCGCTTCTTCTCTTTGTCTTATTGCCTCTAATCTTTTTCCTCTCGTTTCTTCTTGACTTTTACGCGCAACCGTTTCTTTTTCCGCGATTTCCTTGAGCTCTGTTCTGCGCCGTTCATCGATATTCCTTTGAGCCAAGATGTCTTTTTTTCTTTTTTCTTCAAGTTCCAGTCTCTCGGACTCAAGTTTTATTTGCAGTGTTTCTCTTGTTCTTTCGGTCTCAAAAGTCCTAATGGCTTCTTCTCCTTTGGAAACGGTCGTTTCTCTTAATTCCTTCTCCGTGTCCGTTTTTATCGCTGGGGCTTTGGGTCTTTCCTGCTCCGCTCTTCTTTTTTGCAATATAATTTGCTCCATTTCCCTCTCTTTTGCCCTGAAATCTTTTCT
>MHUC01000003.1:10349-11851 GCA_001823315.1 Candidatus Wildermuthbacteria bacterium RIFCSPHIGHO2_12_FULL_40_12 | reverse complement strand
GATGTATTTGATTTCCTTCCCAAGAGCTATTGACAAACTTTTTATAGTGTGCTAATATAAAATATTAGCTCTTTTAAATATCTTATAACTTTGCCATAGCAGGAAGTAGTCTTATCTTACTCTTTCCTGCTGTGGCAAAAGCCAAAATCAAACAGCAGGCACACGTGCCAATAAGGAGGACGACATGTCGTCTTTTACTGAAGGACAAGTCCATCAACTGATGGAATCACTGGAGAAGGCAGGGTGGGCCCCAGGCGATATTACTCGTCTTGGTCAATTTCCAGACAAGGAGGGATTACGAAGAGTTCTTCATGGACTTTCCGAAATCACTCAGGTCAAGCATCTCATCAACCTCGATGTCAGTCCTTTCATTCCAGACGGATGGAAGGTCAAGCAACACATCGAGGGAGGACAGTTTGAGTGGAGTCCCGAAAAAGTCAAACTCTATCTTTCCCCGAACCAGCAGGATGGTAAGATTGTCGAGGGTAATGAGCTTCGCAAGGAGCTCGAAGGAAAACCTGTTTTCAACGCTAACCTTCTTGATTACCTTCTGGAGCACCCCAACCTTATCCCAGAAGAATGGAAGAGGAAATATATCTTCTTCTGGGGAACTATCTACCATGACTCTGATGGCGATCTGGGTGTCCGTTGCCTCGGCTGGGGTGGCGGCTCCTGGAGCTGGAGCGACGGCTGGCTCGGCTATGGCTGGGACTCTGATAATCCCGCTCTCGTCCCCGCCGATTAGAGCTTGGGCTTTGGTCGCTTTGACCTTTTGGATTCTTTGAACTTTGCTCTTTGCTTTTGTATCCCCTGCCTCGGTGTAGGGGATTTTCTTTTTGTGATAAAATATACTTGGTAGTAGGCGAATACGTCTACGATCAAGGTCGGGACTGCCGAATCCAGTATCCGTGTAATCCAGAATATTTAAGACCAAGGTTTTAAGTAGCGTGATATACGCAGAAACTTTAAAAAAATGAAGATACTTGGTATAGCAAGTTAGGGTATTTGAGATACCGAATTAGATACAGCTCCGAGAGTATTCAAAGAGCAGTGTCTGGGAAGACTTGTTATACGCAACCATAACTCTGATGGCAATCTGTATGTCCGTTGCCTCAGCTGGGGTGGTAGCTCCTGGAACTGGAACTACGACTGGCTCGACAATGACTGGAACTCTGATAATCCCGCTCTCGTCCCCGCAACTCTCTTCATTTCTCTCTCGAAAAGAGAGAGTTTTGTTTATCCAGCTGTCCTTTCCACCCACCTAACATTTTTCCAACTTCATCTATTTTTACAGATAAGGCAATATATTTCTTATTATCCAAAGACTTTGCTTCCCAGAGAATCATTAAAAATATTCTCAAAACATCCACTTTTTTAATGGCAGATTCAAGGCAAGAGAGTTTTTCTTCTTTTGCAGAGAAGCTTGCAACAACTAAAGCTTCTATTGCTTCACAAAATAAATTATCAACTTTCAGTCCTAATGAATAACGTTGTGTCTTTGG
>MHUC01000003.1:0-10318 GCA_001823315.1 Candidatus Wildermuthbacteria bacterium RIFCSPHIGHO2_12_FULL_40_12 | reverse complement strand
GGGGGGGGGTTAATGGAAGATTTATAACGAGCGTTGCTCGATATATCGCTTTTTGCGTTATGAAAATTAAATTCACCCATACATACAATTATATCATTTCCCTGGAAAATCTCCTTGAAGCCTGGAAAGAATTCATCATTGGCAAAAAGAACAGAAAAGATGTTCAGTTGTTTGAATTCAATTTAATGAGTAATATCATTACCCTACACAAAGAACTTAAATCTAAAACCTACAAACATTCTCCTTATGAAGCTTTTAATATTTCAGACCCAAAACCCAGGAATATCCACAAAGCCAAAGTAAAAGATAGGTTATTACACCATGCTATCTATAGAAGACTATATTCTTTCCTTGATAAAACCTTCATATCAGATTCCTATTCTTGCCGATTAAACAAAGGAATACACAAAGCTATTAACCGTTTCCGTTATCTTACAAACAAAATTTCTAAGAATAATACTAAGACAATATGGATATTGCAATGCGATATTAAAAAATTCTTTGACAGCGTTGGCCACAAAATCTTAACAAGTATTTTACAGGAATACATTGAAGACACAGACATTCTTTGGTTATTTAATTGTGTCATTGATAGTTTCCATAAATATCCAGGTAAAGGTTTACCCTTGGGAAACCTCACTTCCCAACTACTTGTTAATGTATATATGAATAAATTCGACCAATTCGTAAAACACAAACTTAAAGCCAAATATTATATCCGCTATGCTGATGATTTTGTAATTATTTCTCAATACAAAGAATGGTTGCAAAGTATTCTTCCCGAAATCAGTATTTTCTTATTAAACAAACTAAAGCTTCAACTACATCCAAACAAAATATCAATCAGGACGCTATCTTCAGGAATAGATTTCCTTGGCTGGGTTCATTTCCCAGATCATAGAGTATTAAGAACCACTACAAAGAGAAGAATGTTTAAGAGGATTAAAGAAATGAATAGAAAAGAGGAGATTATCCAATCTTATCTTGGATTAATTAGTCATGGGAATGCGATAAAACTACAGAGAAAAATAGAAAGATTATCTGATGAGGGAACTGTGCGATAAGACCACCCAGTGTCTCATTTGTCTCTTTTCAGCTTTAAAGTCGTAGAAAATGAGACACGAGTCCCGACCGAGGTACCTCAAAATAACCCAATGGACAAAAGCCAATTTTTCCCTTAAAATACCCCTAGATTAGTGGTTCTGGACCGAGTCACACCGTTAGTTAGGAAATGAAGCAATTGGCGATTATCGCTAAAATCTTTATTCAAAAAGTCGAACCTAAATTAAAAAATTTAATTTTCAAAACAGCTCAACATGATTAATACAATGCATTTGACCAAGGTTGCGGCGGCATGGATGAGCATTGCTTACGCCATATGTTATGTCGGCGTAGTGATTTTCCCGTCTATTAGGAATCTGTTTATGCGGTACGCCCTGCACGCCGACGTTGCTTTTCAATCGGATTTTTTCAGCTTTGGCTATTTTATTTCAGGTCTGATAATTTGGGATATCTTGGCCATAGCCGGCGCTTGGCTTTTTGCCGTTCTATTTAACAAATTAGGCAAGGGCTAACCGTCGTTTCGCTTGGATTAAAGCGATCAATAAAGCTGATTAGCCATTTTTAATAATGAAAAATACGCAAACAAGCACAACGCTTATAATTATTACCGCTTTTATTATCGGCGGTTTGGTTGGTTATTATATTGCCAGCGCCGCCAATCCGTTCTCAAATGGTTATATGCAAGATTCGGCGGCAATGATGCGGGGTGGCGGATCAACGATGATGCAGATGAGCAAGATGATAATGTCTGGCGGTCAAATGATGCAGGAAAAAGGACAGCAGTACAACGACAACGAAATGATGCGGGTAGGACAAGAGTTGGAAGAGAAGGGGCAGATGATGCAGGACGAGAGCGATGGAATGATGGAGCGAGGAAACGGAATGATGCAGATGATGGGACAATAGCCCGTCCTCCTAATTTAACCTTGACGCATTGCGGTTATTCGTGTATCCTACGGATTGGTACAAATTTTTGAAAGATATCACAGGAGGATATCAATAAATGATAAAACAGAAGAGCGATAGGGTGGGAATGATAGTGGGAAAACTAAAGGGTTTGACCATACCTTTTAGTCTCAAAGATATAGATCTCGTTGATAGCTTAACGGCGTCCGAGATCACAACCATTAAGAACATGCTGAAAGACGAAAATCCAAACATGGCTACAGCGATTTATCGTTTGAAGCTACCGTATCCAAAGGATTTAAAGTTTGAGGTTAGGCGCAGTTTGATTGCCATGGCTTTAATCATTGCCAGCGGACAAGATAAATAACTGGCGTCTCGAAAGCTACACGTCCTGTAAATTTCTGTAAGTCACAAAGCATCATAAACCTGCGTCAAGCAGGTTTTATTTTACGCAAAAAGAAAAGTAATTCTTTTTGGTATAGATTGAAATTTTTGCTATTATAGTATTGTTATGAAAAAAATAAACTTAACATTCGTCTGGTCGGTTGCGGCAATTTTAATAATTGCGGGGATATTTTTTTTGATAGCGCAAAAAAATAGAGAACCAGGGGAATTAGACGAATTTGCTATTTGCCTTAAAGACAAGGGAGCTGTTTTTTACGGAGCTTTTTGGTGTTCTCATTGCCAAAACCAGAAAAAGTTTTTTGGCAATTCAGCAAGATTGCTTCCTTATGTTGAATGCTCAACGCCAGATGGGAGAGGACAACTTCAAGTCTGCAGAGGGAAAAATATTGAAGGATATCCTACTTGGGAATTTGCAGATGGTAATCGAGAATCTGGAGAAATTCCATTGACCCTACTTGCAGAAAAAACAGGTTGCTCGCTCCCTTAGTAAATCTGCACCCATGGTTCAAACAGCAAATCAAATACTTTCATCACTTACTGTTCTTGGCCAAATCATTATTCTCGTTTTGGTGATTTCTTTTTTGTTTCGAGAAAACAAAATCGTCGGATTTTTCAGCAAAAAGGCCATTCCCTTCTCTTTTGTTGTTGCACTCATTGCTACGCTCGGAAGTTTATTTTATTCAGAAATCGCAGGGTATGAACCTTGCAAGCTCTGTTGGTTTCAGCGAATCTTTATGTACCCGCAGGTCATTCTTTTGGGCATTACGCTTTGGAAGAAAAATGGAATACTTGTGATATACAATAGCATCTCCCTTTCAGTGATCGGGGCAGTGATTGCGGGTTACCATTATCTTTTGCAAATCGGGCTTGTACCAGAACTTTCCTGCGCCGCCGTGGGATATTCGGTTGCATGCTCCCAGCGCTTCGTAATGAACTTTGGTTATATCACAATTCCTATGATGGCATTTACAGCTTTTGCTATGATCATTACCTTTTTGTTAATTAAAAAACGGGCATGGTTGAATCGCGTTCTATATAATAAAAAAATGAAAAATGAACACTAAACTTATTCAATGGATTTTACGAATCGCTGTAGCTGGAGAGTTTATCGGCCATGGAGTTTTTGCTTTGCAGGGTAAGAAAGCATGGATTGAATGGTTCCCGACTTTTGGAATTACTGACCTTGAGTTGGCTCGTCAACTCCTGTTTCTTATCGGCTTGATGGATGTTGCACTTGCCACTTTGATTTTGATTAAACCTATTCGTATTGCGCTTTTATGGATGGCATTCTGGGGATTCTGGACTGCCTTAGTACGCCCAATAGTCGGTGAACCTATCTGGGATTTTATAGAACGATGGGCAAACTGGGGAGCTCCCTTAGTATTGCTCCTTCTTGTCGGTTGGCCAAAGAGTTTTAAAGAGTGGTTTAGATAGCTGAAGATTGGTAATCTACCCGAAATGTCAGGTGGTTAATGTTAATAACTTCTGGTCCAACATAACCCTTAAAGGTTCAATTTCTTCTCTTACTTTCTTCCAGTTAACATTTCTGAATGCGTCCAATAGGGAAACCAGTAAGGAAAAGTCAACGATTCGTTGGTCGCCTCGCTTCGTTCGGCGACAAAATTGAACGGAATTTCCCAGCTAAAATTTAATTTTTGGTTTTGTACTAGATCGCCGGCTGTAAAAGAAAATTTTTTATACAATTTATTCATTTTTATTAAAACAAAGTATGAAGAAATTAAAAATTGCATTTTTTGAAACTGAACCATGGGAAATAAATTATTTAAAACCCCGACTAAAGGGATTGGATTTAATATTTTTCGAAGACAAATTAACCTCACGAAATTTAAAGAAAATCTTAGATGTTGATGTTTTATCTCCCTTTATTTATTCTGTGGTGGATAAAAAAGTTATTAATTCTTTAGAATCTTTAAAATATATTGCAACACGTTCAACCGGCTTCGATCACATTGATTTGAAAAGTTGCAGGCGTAAAAATATTCTGGTTTCAAATGTGCCAACCTACGGAGAGAATACTGTTGCTGAACATACTTTCGCACTAATTTTGGCATTATCACGAAAAGTTCATCTTTCTTGGGAAAGAACTCAAAAAGGAAATTTTTCTTTAGACAATCTAAGAGGTTTTGACCTTAAAGGGAAAAATTTGGGAGTGGTTGGTGTTGGTAATATCGGACGACATGTAATTAGGATTGCCAAGGGTTTTGATATGAACATCTTGGCTTTTGATATTAAGAAGGATCAAAAATTCGCTAAAGAAATCGGCTTCAAGTATGTTCCTTTGGATTATTTGTTTAAAAATTCTGACATTATCACCCTCCATGTTCCATATAATAGAGCAACTCATCATTTGGTAAATTTAAAGACCTTAAAATTGTTTAAGAAAGGATGTTATTTAATAAATACAGCCAGGGGCGGGATTTGTGATACTACCGCTTTATTGAAGGGTTTAAAGCAAGGAATCTTCGCCGGATTGGGCTTGGATGTTTTAGAAGAAGAATGTTTTATCAAAGAGGAAATAGAGCTTTTAAGCACAGTCTTCAAGAGGACCTGCGATTTGAAAACAGTGCTTGAAAATCATATTTTAATCAATCAGCCGAATGTAGTTATCACCCCGCACAACGCATTTAACAGTAAAGAGGCATTAACGAGAATCTTAGACACAACGGTTGAAAGTATTAAATCATTTGCAAAGAATAAACCGATTAATTTAGTAAAATACAGATAAAATAAAGAATTTGTCGCCACTTCGATACACTCAGTGCAAGCAAAGAAAAACTTGTCATACCTACGGTAGATCACCCGTAGGGTGAAAATCGTCCCATTTCCGTTCGGATATTTTCAAACAGACACCACCAACGCAAATTGCCACAATTCTGGAAGCGTGCCTGAGGGGTTGAAAGGGATGGTCTTGAAAACCATTATACTCGTAAGAGTATCGGAGGTTCGAATCCTCCCGCTTCCGCCATCAACATTTTTTATCGAGAGACCGAGATGCCTCAAGAAGTCGCCTCTTCAGCGATTTTTTGTTACGATAAAAACATGAATAAAATAATGCTAAAAGTAAAATCATTTCAAGAAAAATTGAACTGTGGCTATTGTGGGCCGGTTACTCTAAAAGTGTTGCTGAACTACTACGGAATAAAAAAAACATAAAAGGAGTTGGTTAGCATAATAGGCTGGACGAAAGACGGCTTGACGTTGCAGAGATGAAGAAATTTGCAGAGATTTATAAAAAACCTACTGATTACTTTTTGAAACTAAGTATTTAAAAGAGTCTTTTTTCTCGGTGGTTCAGTAAATTATATATATTTTTTCTATGCGTCCACATTCCGATCATAAGGAGCACTAGAGAAAGTGACAAAAGTTGCTGCGCAATAAAAGCCGTGAGTATTGGTAAACAACATATCATACTAATCGAAGCCAATGAGTTTAGTCTTGTGAAAGAAAGAAAGATAATCCATATTAAAATACTTGTAATAGCAAGGGGGGTATTTAACGCAAGTAGTACGCCCAATCCCGTTGCGATGCCTTTACCCCCTTTAAATTTCAACCAAATTGGGAAAACATGACCGACTACTGCTGACAAAGCAACAAAAGTGGCTCCTTGTCCGGGAAGTAATGATAAAGAAAAATACACTGGTAAAAATCCTTTTAACACGTCACCGAGAAGCACAATGATGGCTGGTTTCCAACCAAGAACCCTCAAACAATTGGCAAACCCAATGTTGCCACTACCACTTTTTTGTATGTCAATACCGTGATGAAATCCGATTATTTTACCAAAAGGAATACTTCCAAGAAGATAGGCGAGTATTATAAAAAGTAATGTATATAACATTAATGTATTATAGAGTTTATAAAATATGAGATATAATTAATGATATCATAATCTTATTCGTTAAATAACATGCGGTATCGAAGGATGTCTTTAGTCGGAATAGATGGTAGTGGGAAAAGTAGCTGTTTAGAAGATATTACTGAAAAACTTACCCATACTGACATGGCCGCTATTGGCGATACGATTCTGATACGCAAAAATGGCGTTTTAGAAAAACTGGAGGGATTTATATTTGAAATTGGTGCCTTTTTAGGGAAAAAAGCAAAGGGGATTAATAATCGCTCGCTCTATAAGCTATTAAAATTGTTTGATCTTCTGATTCGTGCTAAAGCCCAATCTGTCATTGAGGATAAATACAAAGTGAAACTTCTTGTAACTGATGGGGCTCCCCTTGTTAATATTCTTGGATGGGGCTCTTTGTATTACAGGAAGTTATTAACTCAAGAATTACTAAAAGAGTGTATTTTATACTTGACCGGAAATAAAATTCCTTGGAAAAGCAAATTTTATTTTCTTCGAAATCTCCCGGAAGTTTTTTTCATAAATTTATTTAGTATTAAGTTACAAAAACCAGATGTTATCTTTTTTTTAAAAACGGATCCCCAAATGGCAATTTCGAGAATAAAAACGAGAGACCAAAAGAGGCAGATCCATGAAACAGAGGAGTTTCTATATAACTTGCAAGAAGCATATTGTATGGTCTGCAAGTTTTTAAGCAGTGAGGTTAAAATTTATAATATAGATACAGATAAGAAAACAAAAGATATGATTGTTTTTGATATTCTTAAAAAGATATATGAAAACAATTAATGTAATTGCAACCACTATTTCGGGTTCTATAAAAGATTGGAGAAAAATAGGGTCTATTGAGAATGAATTTAAAAAAAATTATCTAGGGAAAATTAATGTTTGTATAGTTAATAGCCATAAAGAAGCGTATGAAAAAACTGCAGAATTAGTACGTCAAGGAGAAAACACTTTTGTTTCTGCTGGCGGTGCTGGAACATTTAACAGTGTACTCGAAGGAAGCAGGACGCGACACGGGTTTCCGGAAGAATACCGCTTGGCTTTTTTAAGAAAAGGATCTGCGGATTTAATGGGAAAAGTGCTTGGTATATCCGACGATCTTTCTTCGGCAGTGCGAACCATTACGGAAAGTATTAGACAAGATAGGAATATTGAAAGTGACGTAATCGAAATAGAAATTAATAAAACAAAACGTCATTTTATTGGATTTGGAGGAATTGGAATAATGGGAATAGTTCCTTTTTTTACAGAAAACCGCTTTATAAAATATTATAAAGGATTCCTCGGATATTTTTTTGGTGACCGGGGACCATTTTTTGTTGGTGCGAATCTTGCGCTATTAAAATACTATAGAGATACAGCTATAAAAAAGCATGCATTTTATGTTACAATTGATTCAGAAGTTAAAATAAAAGGCGTTTTTTCCAATATAATAATCATGAATGGGGACTTGGGGGAAGATATGCCTCTGGCAAAAGGCATGAGATTTGATGCTGGGGATTTTAAGGTGATATTCCTAGAAGATCTAGGAATAATTAATGCGTATAGACAGTTCGTACATGCATGGAAGGGAGATTTAGAAGAGAATAAAGAAAAATATGGGGTAAAAACCTTTTTTGCACGTAAGCTAGAAATTAGTCCCGCCGAACAACAAAAGTATATGGTTAATATTGATGGTCTTCTGGAAACAACGAATGGGGCAATATTATACAAAATATCTGATCGTGTTAAACTTATTACCGGATAAATTATGAATTATACGTTACTCATACTAATAATGTTGCAGTTATTATTGACTTCTCATTTATTTATTCTTCCTCTCTCCAAAAAAAGACCCGTCTTTCTAGATGGGATTGAAGGATCTCTCTTTTTCTTTACGTTTCTTGCTATTATAGCTACAATTATACATCCACTGATATATATTTTCGCTCTGGTGCTAGCTTTTTTTGTTTATTATACCCATTGTTGGATCGTATACGGTGTGCCAATGGAAAGAATTAATAATGCCTTAGATAGGGCGATCATAGGTGGCAAATCCACCTCTGTCAAAAAAAATAAAGGATTAGAAATTGATGACAATATGTTCGTCAGAATAGTACATTTAGGTATGAATATATGCTTTATTCAGTATAAAAATAAAATATACTCTAAAAAATCAGAATTAATAAAACAAATATTTAAAAAATTTATACAGAATTATTTTATTTGATTATTTCTTACAATTGTATATATAGTAAAGGTCGATAAGATAAATAATGCGTAGAATTATTTATTAAATATAGAAAATATGACAAAAGTTACATCATCAACCATAATCAACAGATCAATACAAGAAGTTTTTGACTATATGGCATCGCCTTCTAATGGCCCAATTATTATTCCTCATTTGAACGAAAATACAAATATCTCTCCAGAGAAAAATGGTATAGGTCAAAAATTTGATTGGCGATTCAATATGGCGGGGGTTGATCTTCGTGGAAAAGCTGAAGTTACGGAATATACTCCACCGACCAAGGTTGTCATGTCATCAAAGGGAGATGCTGACTCAGCTTGGACTTACACGCTAGAAGAGGCGGATGGCGGTACAAAAGTAATAGTTGAAATTGATTACGAACTTGCCGAAACGGCTCTGCAAAGAATCGCCAACAAAATGGTGATTAATAAACTTGCTCAAAAAACCGTAGAGCAGATGGTAGAGAACTTGAAGGTAATACTCGAAAACTAATTACGGAGCAAAACCCAACTCTCTTCCTTTTTTATAATTCCGCCAAAAATTCCGTTTGTCCAAGCGAGGGAGTAGCGGGAGGAGGGGGTTGGGGGGGGGAATTTCGCCCGCCGAGCCCAGCCATTTCCGTTCGGATATTTTCAAACAGACACCGCCAAGTTTCAGAATTCACCTGCCTGCCGGCAGACAGGTAAAGAGATCGAGGCGTGTCGTAAACCATTGACGCGTTGCGATTATTCGTGTATCCTACAAATTAGTATAAATTTTTGAAAGATATCACAGGAGGATATCAATAAGTGATAAACCAGAAGAGCGATAGGGTGAAAATGGTAGCGAAAAAACTAAAGGGTTTGACCATACCTTTTAATCTCGGAGACATAGATCTCGTTGATAGCTTAACGGCGTCCGAGATCACAACCCTTAAGAACATGCTGAAAGACGAAAATCCGAACATGGCTACAGCGATTTATCGTTTAAAGCTACCGTATCCCAAGCATTTAAAGTTTGAGATTAGGCGCAGTTTGATTGCCATGGCTTTAATTATTGCCAGCGGACAAGATAAGTAACTGGCGCCTCGAAAGCTACACGTCCTGTAAATTTCTGTAAGTCACAAAGCATCATAAACCTGCGTCAAGCAGGTTTTATTTTACACAAAAAACAAAGCAATTCTTTTTGGTATAGATTAAAATTTTTGCTATTATAGTATTGTCATGAAAAAAATAAACTTAACATTGGCCTGGTCGGTTGCGGCAATTTTAGTAATTGCGGGAATATTTTTTTTAGTAGCGCAAAAAGACAAAGAACCGGGAGCGTTAGACGAATTTGCGCTTTGCCTCGAAGACAAGGGAGCTGTTTTTTACGGAGCTTTCTGGTGTTCTCATTGCCAAAACCAGAAAAAGTTTTTTGGCAATTCAGCAAGGTTGCTTTCCTATGTTGAATGCTCAACGCCAGACGGCCGAGGAACACTTGACGTTTGCAAACAAAAGAATGTTGAAAGTTATCCTACTTGGGAATTCGCCGACGGAAGCAGGGAAGTTGGAGAAGTGTCTTTACAGAGATTAGCGGAAAAGACGGGTTGTCAGCTAACACAATAAACCGACCAATGCCATTAGAGATAATAAATAAAATCTTAGCCGCGCTTACGATAATCAGCCAGATTTTTATTGTGGCCGGTTTTTTATATTTCGTACTTTCGCGTAAAGACAAGGAGAAACCGATTGTAAAATTTTTTGGCCAAAACGGGATTTTTTTCGCTTTTATCGTTGCTTTGGTTGCAACAATCGCCAGCTTGTTTTATTCGGAAATAGCCGGATTTGAACCCTGTAAGCTTTGTT
>MHUC01000002.1:10263-10418 GCA_001823315.1 Candidatus Wildermuthbacteria bacterium RIFCSPHIGHO2_12_FULL_40_12 | reverse complement strand
CGAATCCTATACCGTCCACCAGAAAAAATCCAACAAGACAAACCGAGAATAACATCAATAACAGAAAAGCGCTGTTCTTCAGCGCTTTTCTTTATGTCTCTGCAAGACAAAATTAACTAGACCCATTATCGTCATCATCGTTCTCGTCTTCGTCT
>MHUC01000002.1:0-9992 GCA_001823315.1 Candidatus Wildermuthbacteria bacterium RIFCSPHIGHO2_12_FULL_40_12 | reverse complement strand
TAAATGATTGCACCGCGTCGTCTACGGCCGTTTTACGATCAGCGATCGCTTTATCAATTCCCTGCCGAAACGCTTGAATCGCCGCGTTAATAGCCGCTTTTCTTGTCGCAATTGCCACCTTTACCGCGGCGACAAAATCTGCCACGGCTTGCCTCTGTTCGTCATTTTGAGCGCGCTCATTTAGTTTAGCAAAGTGTTCATCCCGATTCTCGCTCCATCTTTCTCTGTTTTCGGCGATTTTTTCATCTCTATCTTTTCTCTTTTCTGTTAATTTTTCTAAGCGATCAGCTCTTCTTGCTTCTAATTTGGCCTCTCTGTCTGCGATTGGACGATCAATCTTTGTGTTCCATTCCGAAAACCTGTTGCAAAAATTCCTTTGTGTGTCGTTAGAGGCCCCTTGAGCCAGCGAAGAAACAGGCATAAAGAGATTCACCGCCAAAATAAGAGCGATTAATGTTGCAACGTATTTAGAATGTTGTTTCATTGAAAGATTGATCAAAATCGCTAATTTCCTGACTGTCAAGACCAATAAGGCCAGCGTCTAATACTTCCATATCAAACGCTTCTTCGTCTACTAAAGATTCCTGCAATATGGCGTCAACGGCGCCGTCAATATCCCCCGTTGCCGCTGGGGGCGTTACGCTTTGCTTTTGGAAAGACATATCTGCGCCGCCATCGCCAAGGTAAGACGCCTTCATATAAAAAATTATGTAAGACGCCAGTAAAAACACCAATGCTAAGATTAAAATTCCTAATGGTGTTGAGATTTTTTTATTCATGAAAACCGCGACTTTGAATAATTTTGAATAATACCCTCAATAGTCGACCTTTAATATTCATCTTTAAGGACAAAACTTATCCCTTAAACAATCGGCTTGTTTTCTAATCGCTTGATTAATTCTAAATTGTCAGCCGTATTACTGTCAATAGCTAAATAAAAATACAATTTACGACTTTTCGACGTTTTTGCGAACTACTTTTCAAAAGATAAAAGTTTTGATAAAGTGGTCTTGCGTGCATGTATTATAGCAAATACTGCCGCGGTAGCTCAGTGGTAGAGCTTTGGTCTGAAGAACCAAGAGTCGTCAGTCCGATTCTGACCCGCGGCACCCTTCACATTCGTTCAGGGTAGATCTATCCTAACCAGACAAAAAGCGGCAAAAAGAAAGAAATTAAAGGATGGAGTAGAAAGAAAAAAGAAGAATTGATTAAGTCCTATATTGAGGAACGAAGTAAAGAATTAGTTTGCACTAAAAATGAATTCGGTTTACACTGAGTCCCGCCAACGGTGGGACGAAGTGCGGGTGTAGCACAATGGTAGTGCATCTGGTTGCCAATCAGAGTACGAGGGTTCGATTCCCTTCACCCGCTCCAAGATTAAACCGTCATATAAAAAACAGCATGCAAAAATCCATTCTTAGTTTAATTGGTTTTTTGTATAAATATTTCGTTAGAAAAATTCTTTTTCTGATAAACCCAGAAATCATTCATCGTCAAGCGGTTGCCGCCGGACAATTTTTAGGCGAATCAAAGCTAACAAAAAAAATTATCTCTCCAATCTTTCGGTCCAAAGATGCGTCTTTGCAACAATCTCTCTTTGGCTGCGCGTTTAATAACCCAGTTGGATTAGCCGCCGGATTTGACTACGAAGCTCGCCTGACGCAAATTTTGCCGTCGTTAGGATTTGGCTTCGGCACCGCCGGAACAATCACCTATCTGCCATATGATGGCAACCCGCGGCCAATGCTGGGACGATTGCCCCGCTCTCGTTCTTTGATGGTTAACAAAGGACTTAAGAATCTTGGCATCGCTAAAACGTTAGAATCTTTAAAGAATAAGACCTTTGAATATCCGGTTGGAATAAGCATCGGCAAAACCAATACTGCCCGGCACAAAACAACAGAAGAAGCGGTGAATGATGTCGTAAGGGCTTTCGAAATAGCTGAAATATCTGGCGTCCCGTTGTCTTATTACGAATTAAATATCAGCTGTCCTAACTTGATATCGCCGATTGATTTTTATAGCACTTCAAATCTAAAAACCCTGCTTGACGCGCTTTCTTTATTGTATTTTTCAAAACCGGTTTTTGTCAAAATGCCAATCTCTAAAAGCGATAATGAAATAAAAGAAATGATGGATTTAATAACGCAATACCGCTGGATTAAAGCCGTCATTTTGGGAAACTTGCAGCGCGATCGCAATCATCCATCTTTAATGCAAAAAGAAGTGAAAAAATTCCCGCAAGGCAATTTCAGCGGGTTGCCCTGTCAGAATCAATCAGATCGACTCATCTCTCTGGTTTATAAAGAGTACGGCCAAAAAATAAAAATAATTGGCTGCGGTGGGATATTCTCGGCGCAGGACGCCTATCGTAAAATAAAATTAGGGGCTTCCCTGGTGCAGCTTATCACAGGACTCGTCTTTGAGGGTCCGCAACTCGTTTCCCAAATCAATCAAAAATTGGTAAAATTGCTGAAACAAGACGGATACGCTTCCATCAAAGAAGCGGTTGGAACAATATAGTTAACGCAAAATCGGAAAAAATATAAAACATCAGGAAAATAAAAATATAAAAAGTAAAAACATAAAAAATATGAAATACCAATTACCGTCATTAGATTACTCATACGATGCTTTGGAGCCGTACATTGATAAACAAACAATGGAAATCCACCACACTAAACACCATCAAGCGTATATTGATAAATTGAATGCTGTTTTGGAGAAATATCCAGAACTGCAAGAAAAAAACTTAGAAGATTTAATGAAGGAATTAAATAATTTAACGATTGATGAAAAAGACAAGGCAGCGATTAAGAATCATGGCGGCGGACATCTAAATCATTCTCTCTTTTGGAACATCATGGGGCCAGGATCTAGCGGAGAGCCAATAGGCAAACTTGCCGACGCATTAAAAAATACTTTTGGTGATTTTCAAAAGTTTAAAGGAGAATTCATAAATTCTGGCCTCACAAGGTTTGGTTCTGGCTGGGCATGGTTGATAGCCAATAACAAAAAATTAGAAATCTACAGCACTCCAAACCAGGATTCACCTCTAATGGAAGGGAAAATTCCGCTCCTTGGCGTTGACGTATGGGAACACAGCTATTATATACTATATGCCTGGCGTAGAAATGAATATTTAGAAAATTGGTGGAATGTAGTCAACTGGCAACAAGTAGAGAAAAATTACGATAGCGTACTTGGTTAAAAATTTTATTTCTTAAGCCAAACTTTTAAATAATAATCTTTCTCTTTACTTAATTTTATAGTATCAAGGTTCTCAAAAAAGATTTTTACATAATCCTTTTTGTAAATCCTAAGGTGATAGACCAGTTTTTTGTTTTTAGTAGGATCTGATTTTTGAAGAGAATATCTTGCAACTATACCTAGCTTTTCTTGTAACAACTCTCTAATCAGCTCTAAAATCCCTAGATTGGTATTAGTTATATCTAAACAGATCTTGGGAGTTCTTCTTGTTTTTTCTTTTATAACTTTTACACAACCTTCAGCATCGAAAAATCCTTCTATAAACGAAAGTGGATATTTTCCATTGTTTATGTCGATTAACTGCATCAATGATTTTAAATCTTCTCGTAATTTTTTAAAAAGGGAGTACAGTTCAAAATTATTAGACCTAACAAACCAGATATTTTTACTACGATCAATGTAGGGCTTTGTCTTAGTTGTAGTGCATACAGCTAACATTTTTGCGTATTTAGTTGCAAAATTATAATCCCCTACAAGTATTGCGTAATTATTTGTAATTTTCCAATTATAAATACATCCGTCTCCTAATAACGCACCCAAAACATATAATAATTCTGGGCCGTACAATACCCTTCCCTTCCGTCCATATGGCAAAAACGTATTGTTGTACCAACCATATATGGTTCCAACAGGAATATCGAACTCGTTATGAATTCTATTTATTATTTCTTTTCTAGAAAGATTGTTTTTCTGAAATTCCTCCCGAAGACAATCAAAAGCTTTCAATCTAATTACTCTATCTATTATTTGCATTGATTACATTATAACTTATTTTGATAATGAGTATGATATGATAAAAACTACAGAGCGGAATACGCAGAAAACTGGTGGAAAGCCCTGAAATTGCTGAAGTGATTGACAAAAACAAAAAAGTAGCTTGGAAGAATTGAAGAGCTGCTTGACACTCCTTCTTGATGGCTGATATCATTGACTTGAGACCGTTGAAAAAACAAATGGACAGACCATGAACCCCCTTTGCGGGGTTTTAAATTCCCAAACGCCATGATTTTTTTATCAATCGAAGCATTAATCGTCAAAGCTGGTGTAAATTTTGAAAAACTACCGGCTTTTTGTTTTAATCTTGAATCAAAAACATGGTTTTGAAATACAAAATTGCGCAGATCAGAAAAAGAGACGGCAGAATAGTGTCTTTTGACCAAAGTCGGATCACCAGCGCCACCTACAAAGCGATGCAAGCAACCGGAGAGGGCGATTTGGCGCGCGACCCCATAAAGGTCTCGATGAAAGTAGTGGAAGAACTTACAAAACGCTATCCCAAAGACCATGTGCCAACCGTAGAAGAAATCCAAGACGTGGTGGAAGAATCTTTGATTTTAATGGATTTTCCTAAGGTCGCTAAGTCCTATATTTTGTACAGACAAGAGCGTGCGTTAATTAGAGAAAAGAAAAAGATAATACCAGAACATGTTAAAGAATTGGTGACAGAATCCAAAAAATACTTCCGCAACGCCATGTCCGAATTTATTTATTATCGAACCTATTCTCGATGGATTGAAGAAGAGGGACGGAGAGAAACTTGGATGGAAAGCGTAGGCCGTTATATCAGTTTCATGAAAGAGAACATCGGAGACAAGATAGATGACAAAGAATACGCAGAAATCAAACAAGCCATACTCAAACAAGAATCGATGCCGTCAATGAGGTTGCTATGGTCGGCCGGGAAAGCGGCGAGGGCCACCAATGTATCGGCTTACAATTGTTCTTATATCGCGCCGACAAAACTGCGGGATTTTTCGGAAATAATGTATCTTTTAATGTGCGGCACCGGCGTTGGATTTTCGGTGGAAAGTCAAACCGTCCAGAAACTGCCGCTTATTAAGCATCAGGCAAAAACAAAAGCATCAACTTATGTCATTGAAGACAGCAAGGAAGGATGGGGCAATGCTCTTTTTGCGGGACTAAAAACTTGGTTTAGCGGCAAAGATATTAAATTTGATTATTCCAAGTTGAGACCGGCGGGAGCGCGCCTGAAAACAATGGGCGGACGAAGCTCTGGACCAGAACCATTAAGGAATCTTCTTAATTTTTCCCGCGCCACGATTTTGTCCCGCCAAGGGAAGCGGCTAACAAACCTTAACGTTCACGATATCATCTGCAAAATCGGAGAGGTAGTAGTGATGGGCGGCGTGAGAAGATCAGCCCTTATTTCTTTGTCTGATTTGGATGATGACGCTATACGTCTGTCAAAAACGGATCAATTCTTCATTAATCATCCCCAACGGCAACTGGCTAATAATTCCGCCGTGTACACAAGAAAACCGTCGGCTTCAGAATTTATGGAAGAATGGCTGGCCTTAGCCAAGAGCGGGACAGGAGAAAGAGGCATTTTCAACAGAGAGGGATTAGAGTCCCAACTGCCGGAACGCCGATGGAAAAAATTCAAGAAGCACTGGGCAACGGCAGGCACCAACCCTTGTGGAGAAATCGTTTTACGCTCAAAACAGTTCTGCAATTTAACGGAAGTGGTTGCCAGAACGGAAGACACAGAGGAATCTTTGCTGAAAAAGGCGAGAATTGCCGCGATTTTGGGCACCTATCAGGCGACGCTCACTCACTTTCCTTATTTATCAAAAGAGTGGAAAGAAAATTGCGAGGAAGAAAGATTACTCGGCGTTTCTGTTACCGGCCAATGGGACAGCAAGCTTGTGCGCAACGAAGAGATGCTTAGGAAAATAAGGGAAACGGTCATCAAAACAAATACTAAATACGCGAAGCTTTTTGACATCAATCCTTCCGCTTGCACCACTTGTGTCAAACCGTCAGGCACGGTGTCTCAATTGGTTGATGCTTCTTCGGGCATGCATCCAAGGTATTCTCCATTCTATGTAAGGCGTGTCAGGATTTCCGCGTCAGATCCTTTGTTTCAAATGTTAAAAGAACAAAAATTCCCTTATTATCCCGAGGTGGGTCAACTTGAACAATCAGCCACTACTTATGTGCTGGAATTTCCGGTCAAATCCCCTAAGACCGCCGTGTTCAGAAACGACATTCACGCCATTGACCAGCTGGAATACTGGAAAAAAGTAAAGCAAAACTACACCGAGCACAATCCATCAGTCACGGTTTACATCGGAGAAAACGAATGGATTAAAGCGGCCGATTGGCTCTACGAAAATTGGAGCATTTTGGGCGGACTATCATTCCTGCCAAGAACAGATTTTGTTTATAAGCTGTCTCCATACGAGGAAATCACTGAAGAACAATACAATAAATTAGCTGCCAAACTGCCGGAGATTGATTTCTCCCAGATAGTCGTTTATGAAAAGGATGATGAAACAATGGGATCTAAAGAATTGGCTTGTGTCGGCGGGTTGTGCGAAGTTGATTCAATCGCTACCATAGCAGAGAATATTCCCACCACCGTTCTGCCTTCCTAATTAAAAGCAAAAGGCAACCGTCAAGACAGAGGACACTCCTCTGTTTTTTGGTTGACAAAAAGAACGCCGCTGATAGGATAAAATATATCGATACATATCAATATGTCCTGCGAATATGAGAGCAAAAGCGTGCTACAATTGTTTTAAAATCTTATCCGAGAAAAACCGAATGATAATCGTTGACCTTATCAAGAAGAAAGGAAGACGAGCCAGCGACCTGCAACACCAACTTGATATCGGGCAACCAACCGTCTCTCATCACTTAAAAATTCTCAAAAAAGATTCGGTGCTTTTGGCAAAGAAAAAAGGGCGGGAAATCTTCTATTATTTCAATAAAAAATACCCCTGTAAAAACTGTAAACTTTACGAAGATCTTAAGTTATAACCTCCATTACAAACCTTAATGCTTAAAATAAAAAACTTAACGGTTGCCTCCGAGGGCAAAACCATCATTCAAGATATTAATTTTCGCTTGAGGCCGGGAGAAACTCACTTCTTAATGGGTCCGAATGGGGCCGGAAAAAGCACTCTTGGCCTTGCCATAATGGGTCATCCTAATTTCAAGATTAAACAAGGCCAAGTATTATTTCGCAAAAAGAACATAGCTAAACACACAACGGATCAAAGGGCCAAAATGGGTATTTTTTTAGCTTTCCAACAGCCGACCGAATTTGAAGGCGTAAAGTTATTGGACTTTATCAAAGCGGGGCTTGGCGCGCTTTGGCCAAGGCGCGAACTGCATACGGCCTCCGTTAGGAAAAACATTGCCTCTACCCTACAATCATTGGATATGGGGCAAGATTTTTTTGACAGATCGTTAAACTGGGGTTTTTCTGGCGGAGAAAAAAGAAAATCAGAGGCATTGCAATTGCTAACCCTGAAACCGAAGTTGGCAATTTTGGACGAAATAGATTCCGGTCTGGATGTTGACAGCTTAAAGGCGGTTGCCAAGGCGATCGTCCGACTCAAAAAAAATAGCCGAACATCGTTTCTTGTCATTACTCATCATTCGCGAATAGCCCGTTTTTTAAAACCGGACTTTGTGCATATTATGGTTGATGGCAGAATAGTCAAAAGTGGCGATAAAAAACTAATCAAACGCATTGAACAATATGGCTACAAAAACATCTGAAAGAGATTATCGTTACGGCTTCAGCATGCCGGATACCTCTGTCTACCGCTCCCCCAAGGGCCTATCAAAAAAAATCGTTGAAAGAATATCTTATTTGAAAGGAGAACCTGACTGGATGCGGCGTTTTCGTTTAAGGTCGTATGACATCTTTCGAGCTAAAAAAATGCCGTCGTGGGGAGTCAATCTTTCCAACCTTAATTTTGACGATATACATTACTTCGTCAAACCGACAGACAAAAAAAGTAATAATTGGTCAACTCTCCCCCGTCAGATCAAAAACACTTTTGATAAACTTGGAATTCCGGAAGCAGAAAAAAATATCTTTGCCGGCGTT
Source organism: Candidatus Wildermuthbacteria bacterium RIFCSPHIGHO2_12_FULL_40_12 (assembly GCA_001823315.1). Classification (GTDB taxonomy): domain Bacteria; phylum Patescibacteriota; class Minisyncoccia; order Minisyncoccales; family 2-12-FULL-40-12; genus 2-12-FULL-40-12. The sequence goes on along the minus strand of MHUC01000002.1, from coordinate 1,858 downwards.
GGAGCTCAATACGATTCTGAAGTCGTCTACCATTCCTTAAAACAAAACTTGGAAAAAAAGGGAGTAATTTTTTTAGACACCGATGCCGCGTTAAAGCAGTACCCAGAGATCTTCCAGGAATACTTTGGCAAAGCAATACCTCCCGGGGACAATAAATTTGCCGCCCTTAATTCCGCTGTCTGGTCTGGCGGAAGCTTTGTATACGTGCCGTCGGGCATCTCCGTAGAAATACCTCTTCAGGCCTATTTTAGAATTAACTCTAAAGCAATGGGTCAGTTTGAACGCACCTTAATCATAGCGGAACCGGGCAGCAACGTGCACTATTTAGAAGCTTGTTCGGCGCCCCTGTATAGCCAAAACTCTTTACATTCTGCGGTTGTGGAAATCTTCGTTAAAAAACATGCTAAAGTCCAATATACCACCATCCAAAACTGGTCAGACAACGTTTACAATTTAGTCACCAAGAGGGCTTTTGTCAGAGAAGAAGGGTCAATGCGCTGGATTGACGGAAATATCGGCAGTAAGGTCACAATGAAGTATCCTTCGGGCGTACTTCAAGAAAAAGGGGCGAAGCTCGAAGTTCTCTCTTTTGCTTTGGCTTCCAGGAACCAAATCCAAGACGCTGGCGGCAAAGCGATTCATCTGGCGCCCTACACTTCTTCAAATATCGTTTCAAAATCAATTTCTCAAGGAGGCGGCAAATCAATTTTTAGGGCTTTAACCCGCATCGCCAAAAACGCCAAGAAATCAAAAACGCATATGAGATGCGACGCTCTCATATTGGATAACGAATCTAAGGCCGACACCTTCCCCAATTTTCAAATAGACGAAAACGATGTTGTCGCCACTCACGAAGCAACGGTTGGAAAAATCGGCCAAGAACAACTCTTCTATTTAATGTCGCGGGGGCTGACAGAAGAAAACGCCACCAGAATGATAGTCAGCGGGTTCCTTGAACCAATAACCAGAGAAATTCCCTTAGAATACGCTTTAGAACTTAATCGGTTGATGAATATGGAAATAAAAGGATTCTAACACAAAGCCATGCATCATCTTTCTATTGAAAAAATCAGAAACGATTTCCCTATATTGAAAACAAAAACCAAGGGAAAACCTTTAATTTTTTTGGACAACGCTTCCACCAGCCAGAAACCAGCGATAGTCATAAGGGCAGTGGATGAATTTTATAAAAAATACAACTCCAATATCCATCGAGGCCTTTACGGCATAGCCGAAAGAGCTACCAAGGAATATGAAGAAACCAGGAAAGTTGTCGCTGATTTCATCGGCGCCAAGGACAGCGCCGAGATTATCTTCACCAGCGGAACAACCGAAGCTGTCAATCTGACGGCCTTCAGTTGGGGAGAAAAAAATGTAAAGCGCGGCGACAATATCATAACAACGGTGTCTGAACACCACAGTAATTTCGTCCCTTGGCAACAACTGGCAAAAAGAAAGAAGGCTAATTTTTTGGTGTCTCCGATTTTGGCGGACGGTACGATTGACCAGAACTCTTTATTAAAACTTATTACCAACAAAGCAAAACTAATAGCAATAACCTATATTTCTAATGTTCTGGGAACTATAAATCCGATAGGCAGTATTATTCAGACGATTAGGAAAAAAAATAAAAACGCCAAGATATTGATAGACGGCGCCCAAGCCGTTCCCCACTTGCCGATCAATGTAAAGCTTCTTGATTGCGATTTTTTGGTTTTTTCCGGCCACAAAATGCTTGGCCCCAACGGCATAGGGACGCTTTATGCCAAACGAGAAATTCTGGAAAATATGCCTCCTTTTTTGTATGGAGGGCATATGGTAAAAGCGGTTAACATCAAAGACGCCGCTTTTAATGACA
>MHUC01000001.1:14339-14554 GCA_001823315.1 Candidatus Wildermuthbacteria bacterium RIFCSPHIGHO2_12_FULL_40_12 | reverse complement strand
CCGCCTCGTCTTAAAGCTAATTTGTTTTATGTATAAACCCACAATCGGTCTGGAGGTCCATGTTGAGCTCAACACAAAAAGCAAGATGTTTTGTTCTTGCGAAAATGACGCCGACGAGAGTCGGCCCAATGTTAATATCTGTCCCGTGTGCATGGGGCATCCGGGAACCCTGCCCGTTATTAACGGGGAAGCCGTTAGGAAAGTGATTAAAACCG
>MHUC01000001.1:14181-14281 GCA_001823315.1 Candidatus Wildermuthbacteria bacterium RIFCSPHIGHO2_12_FULL_40_12 | reverse complement strand
TTACCCCGATTTGCCAAAAGGTTATCAAATAAGTCAGTACGATCTTCCTTTTTGCGAAGACGGTTTCTTGGAAATTGATAACAAAAGAATCAAAATCAAG
>MHUC01000001.1:0-14126 GCA_001823315.1 Candidatus Wildermuthbacteria bacterium RIFCSPHIGHO2_12_FULL_40_12 | reverse complement strand
ATTCATTGGTTGATTTTAACAGGGCCGGAGTGCCCTTAATGGAATTAGTCACGGAGCCGGATTTGGATTCTGGAAAGGAGGCGAAATTATTCGGACAAGAGTTTCAATTGATTCTGCGCTATCTTGGAGTTTCCGAAGCCGGTATGGAAAAGGGGCAGATGAGGGTTGAAGTTAACATTTCTTTGTCCGAGAGTAAAAAATTGGGAACGAAAGTGGAAATCAAAAACCTCAACTCTTTCAGATCGGTTGAGAAAGCGATTGATTTTGAGATTAATCGTCAGAAAGAACTTTTAGAGAGCGGGCAAAGAATTATTCAGGAAACTCGTGGTTGGCACGACCTTAAAGAAATTACCTTCAGTCAGCGAGAAAAGGAAAAATCGCATGATTATCGATACTTCCCGGAGCCCGATCTGCCGCCATTATCTCTTGCGCCGGAGCTTATCCAAAGCATTAAATCGGAAATACCGGAACTCCCAAAGCATTACCGAGAAAGATTTATCAGAGAATATGAGTTAACAAAAGAGGACGCCGAGTTTTTTGTTCAGCGAAAAGACATGGGCGGATATTTGGAAAAAATCATCAGCGAATTCGGAGAACGTATTCCCAAAAACGACTTGGCCCAGCTAATAAAATCAGCTGTCAATTATCTAACTACCGATTTGCAAGGTCTTTTGCGGGGAGCGTCAATAAAAGGGAAAGAATTTTTGATAACACCGGAAAACTTTTCAGAATTTATACTCTTAATTTATAAAAAGAAAATTTCGAGCAAGACAGCTAAAACGGTTCTGGCAGAAATGTTTCAAAGCGGCGCCGACCCGCATCATATTATCGAAGACAAAAATTTAAACCAGATTGATTCGGAATCAGAAATTGAAGATATTATCAAAACGGTTATTAGCGAAAATCAGGAAGCTGTAGCTGATTTCCAAAAAGGCAAAACCAATTCTTTTCAATATCTTATTGGCAAAGCGATGGCAAAGAGCAGTGGCAAGGCGGATCCGGCGCTTGCCGCCAAAATCCTCAAAAAGCTTTTGACTAAATAAAAAAAAAGCGATAGAATATAGTCAGTGCCTTTTATTACCCATTCCCATTAAAAAGGAGAGGGAGATGGAAAATTCCGACATCGAGGATCTCTGTGCTTTAATTTATTTCGCAGAGCAACCAAGGGTGCATCTTTTGTACGATGGCGATGATGTTAAAGTATTAGTCATCACCAGGGGAGCAATAATGGATACGGCTTACCGTTTCCCCTTTAATCCAGGGTTGTTTCTGACAATAGAGACGGAAATGGGGGTGAAACATTAGAATGAAAATAAAAACAAGGGGAGATTTAATCTTCCCTTATTTTTTTAAGAAATTCTTAACTAACGTTTCTGCCCGTTGGTAATTTTCAACCCAATTTATTTCTTTATCCCGTTTCCCCGCTTTGCAAGATCCCGTCCAATGACGGGAAAACCACGTCATTTGTCGCTTGGCAAAATGCTCAATTTCTTTTTGCAGCTTTTCAATCATCTCTTTCCTGTTTATTTTCCCTTGCAGATACTTGGAGACATAGCGGTATTCTAACCCTAATTCTTCCAATCTTTTCCAAGACAAACCGCTTTCTTTTAATCTTTTCACTTCGTTTATCATGCCCTGTTTAATTCTTTTTAATAATCTTGTCTGAATCAATCGCTTGAGCTCCGGCGCGGTTTTTTTGACGCCGATCAATAAGACAGGAAAAGGAAGAGGTTTTTTTTGAAGAAGCGGAACAGTGGCTTTGGTTGTTGTCACTATTTCCAACGCCCTGATTAATCTTCTCTTATTGTTTGGGTCAATGGTTTTGGCTCTTCTCGGGTCTATCTTTCTCAACCAGATAAATAATTCCTCGGCGGTTTTCTTGCTCAATCTTTCTCTTAATTTCCAATCAGGTTTAACTTTGGGAATAACAATGCCGTCAATGATTGATTGAATGTAAAATCCGGTTCCGCCGCAGATGATAGGAATTTTGCCATTTTCGAATATTTTTTCTATTGCTTTGAGCGCTAATTTTCTATATTGAGCAACCGTGAATTTTCTTTTCGGATTCGCAACGCTTAAAAGATGATGGGGAATGCCCATCATCTCATTTTTCGTTACCTTGCCTGATCCAATATCGAATCCTTTGTATACTTGTCTTGAATCGGCAGATACTATCTCTCCATTAAATTTTCGGGCAATTCTTACAGCTAAATTAGATTTGCCGCTGGTGGTGGGGCCCAAGATTACAATAATTCGCTTCGTCATTATTATTCCCAGTCCTTTTTTGAAATTTCATCTATTGTCTGTTTTAAGAATTTATCTAATCTCATTGATCCCATATCTTTGCCCCGGCGCCGTACGCTTATATTCTTGGATTTTTCTTCTTTTTCGCCAATAACTAAAAGATAGGGTATTTTTTGCGTTTCTCCCTCTCGGATTCTTTTGGACAGGGTTTCGTTTTCGTCTCTTACCTGAAATCTGAAACCCGCAACCTGAAACATTTTAGCAATTTCTTTAGCGTATTGAGTTTGTTTCGACGTAATTGGAATAATCCAAATTTGCTCCGGCGACAGCCACAAAGGCAAGGCGCCGGCAAAATGTTCCAGCAAGTTTGCCAGAAACCTTTCTAAAGATCCCATCACCGCGTAGTGTATCATCACTATTCTTTCCTCTTGCCCTTTTTCGTTGATGCAATAGAGATTAAAACGTTCTGGCATGTTCATATCCAATTGAATAGTCGCCATCTGCCATTTTCTGCCAAGGGAATCCTGGGATATGAAATCTATTTTTGGTCCGTAAAAAGCCGCCTCTCCAATGTCTTCTTTGGTTTTTGTCGCCTTATGCTTGGCAACTTCTCTTAAAATTTGTTCGGTTTCCTGCCATACCGATGGATTTCCAAGATATTTCTCTGGCCGTTTGGGGTCTCGCAAGGACAAGCTGGCTTGCAGTTTGAACCCAAAGCTATTGTAAAATTCTTGGATTATATCCCAAGCGTTAATGATTTCTTCTTTTACCTGCGATCTTCTGGCGAAAATATGCGAGTCGTCAATGGATATGGCGCGAACGCGCAATATACCGGATAATTCGCCGGTTTGTTCATCTCTATACATCATAGTGGTGTTGGCGTAGCGTTGGGGAAGTTCTTTGTAGCTGTGGATTTTTCTGGCGAAAATCTGGGTGTGATGAGGACAATTCATCGGTTTTAAGGCGAAGATATGACCCTCTCTGGTTTTAATCTGAAAAAGTTCGTCTTTGAATTTGTCCCAGTGGCCGCTTTTAATATAAAGGTCTTTCTTGGTGATGTGAGGTATTTCCACTTTGGAGTATCCTCTTTTCTGGCGCAGTTCCCAGACAAAATCGTCAAGTAGGTGCCGTATCAAAGTGCCTTTCGGCGTCCATAATGGCAGTCCGGGTCCGACCAGATCAGAGAATGTAAACAGGTCAAGTTTAGCGCCCAATGCTTTGTGGTCTTGCTGTTCCGGTCTCTCTTTTTCAACGTCGTTAGCGACGTCCTTTTTCGTCTTTTTCATCGTTTCAACTGTTAAGTTTCAATAATTTCTTCGACGCTTTCGCAGATTAGTTTGGGCGAATCGTTCCTGACATCCATTCTGCCCGAGACAAACACTATTTTATTCTCTTGAAGGGCAGATGGATTATTCTCAATAACGCTTGGGAAAACGACAACTTCTATTTTATCAGACAAATCCTCGACACTCATAAAAAGCATCGGCTTACCGGTCTTGGTCATAATTTTTTTTACCTTGGAAATAATGCCGCCGATTCTGATTCTGTTTACGATTTTTTTCTGCCAGAAAAAATTGCCAGGACCTTGCTCAATTTTTTTGTCTGTCCCGCCGTTATTGCCAGACAACAGCTCTGAAATCCTGATCGTCTTTTTCTCTAAGATATTTTTTAATCCTTCAAGAGGATTGGAGCTGACAAAAAGCCCCAATAATTCTTTCTCCCAGAAAATTTTCTCGTTTTTGGTCGCTGGAGCCGTTGCTTCAAGTTTAATCTTTGAATCGGTTTTCACGCCGTCAAAGAGGCCTCGCTGGCCATTGTTGTTTCTGTTTTTCTCCTTGTTGATTTCGAGCAACTTTTCTAAATTGAACAGAAGCTTGTTTCTTTCCTCTAATTTGTCGAATACGCCGGCTTTAATGAGATTCTCCAGCGATTTTTTATTTAGGTCTTTAGAATTGATTCTGGAAATAAAATCATCAATCGAACCGAATTTCCCATTGGCTTTTCTTGCGTCCACTACCACTTCGGCAATGTTCTCTCCCACATTTTTGATGGCTAACAATCCAAAGCGGATCTGATTTTTTTGCGGAACCACTGAAAAATGCCGCCAGCTCTCATTGATATCCGGAGGCAAAACCTCCAAGCCCATTTTTTTGCATTCCCCGATTAAAAACCCAATTCTTTCGGTGTCTGCCCTTTCTGACGTTAGAAGGGAAGACATAAATTCAGAAGGAAAATGCGATTTTAAATAAGCCGTTTGGTAAGCGATCATGGCGTAAGCCGCGGCGTGGCTCCTGTTGAATCCGTAACGGTCAAACGGTTCAATAAGTTGCCATAGTTTTTCGGTTGTTTTTTCCGGAACGCCGTTTTGCTTGGCCCCTTGGAAAAACTTATTTTTTTGTTCCTGCAACAACTTGCTTATTTTCTTTCCAACGGCTTTCCTCAAAATATCGGCTTCGGCGAGAGAAAATCCGGCTATGGCTTGCACCATTTGAATAAGCTGTTCTTGGTAAATCATTATGCCGTAGGTGTTTTTCAGTATCGGTTCAAGCAGAGGATGCAAGTATTCTACTTTTTTCTTGCCGTGTTTTCGGGCGATATACTCTGGAATAAGCTCCATCGGGCCGGGGCGATATAGCGCCACCATCGCTATCAAATCTTCAAATTGAGTCGGTTTTAACTGTTTGAGGTATCTTTTAAAGCCGTCAGATTCCATCTGAAATATCCCGGTGCTGTTGGCTTCTTGCAGTAATTGATAGGCGTTTCTGTCGTCCAACGGTAAACTTTCAATATCAATTTTTTTGTCGTAGATTTTATAGATTTTTGCCAGCGTGTCTTCGATAATGGTTAGGTTTTTCAATCCCAAAAAGTCCATTTTCAAAAGTCCCAGGTCTTCCACCGAGTGCATTTCATATTGGGTGACGATAATATTTTCATCTTGGGTGGGATGCTGAAGAGGAACGATTTCGTCTAAGGGATTGGCGGATATCACCACGCCGCAAGCATGGGTGGAGGCGTGACGAGCTACGCCCTCTAATTTTTTAGCGAAATCAATCAATTTTTGGGCTTTCTCGTCGCTTAAATATGCTTGGCGAAATTCTTCTACCCCGGACAATGTTTGGTCTAACGTTGAACCAAATGGGATCATTTTCGCAATTCTGTCGCAATAGTCGTAAGGATAGTTAAGCGCCCTGCCAACGTCTCTGATAACGGCCCGGGCCGCCATTGTTCCAAAGGTGATTATTTGCGCCACTTTGTCTCGGCCATATTTTTCGGCGACATAGCGAATAACTTCATCTCTTCTGCGGTCGGCGAAATCAAGATCAATATCGGGCAGGGAAATTCTTGCCGGGTTTAGGAATCTTTCAAATAATAAATTGTATTTTAAAGGATCGACGTTGGTGATATTTAATAAGTAGGCGACCAAAGAGCCGCCGACAGATCCCCGTCCCGGACCCACCACAATATGATTTTCTTTTGCCCAGTTGACGAAATCCTGGACGATTAAAAAATAAGAGGCGAATCCTGTCTGTTTGATTACCGCCAGCTCTCGATTTAATCTTTCGGTTATTTCTTGAGTGAGCTGTCCCTGGTATCTTTTTTGAATCCCTTTTTGGCAAAGATCAGACAAGTATTCGTTTTCGTTTGCGCCTTGAGGAACTTGAAATTTGGGCAATCTGATTTTGCCTAATTCAAATTGAAAATTGCATTTTTCCGCGATTTTTTGAGTGTTGGCAATCGCCTCCGGAAAATCTTTAAACGCTTCTATCATTTGCTCCGGACTTTTCATTGAGAAATCGCCTCCTTTTAACGTTAATCTCTCCGGGTCGTTCGGGCTGGCCCCGGTATTAATAAGCATGAGAATGTCTTGGGCTTCGGCGTCCTCCGGTTTTAAATAATGGATGTCGTTGGTTGCCACCAAAGGAATGGAAGTTTTTTTGGATATTTCAGCCAGTCCTTTATTGACAATTTTTTGATCGGGCGAGTTCGGCTGATGCTGAAGTTCTAAATAAAAGTTTCCTTTGCCGAAAATCTTTTGGTATTTTTCTGCCTGTTCTTCCGCCTGCTTCATTTTCCTCGCCAAAATTAATTGGGGTATTTTTCCTTGAATGCAAGCCGAAAGGCCGATCAGCCCTTCGCTGTGTTTTGCCAGCGTTTCTTCGTCAATTCTTGGTTTATAATAAAAACCCTCTAAAAAGGAAAGGGTTACCAGTTTTACCAAGTTTTTATACCCTTGCGCGTTTTTAACGAGCACGATTAAATGATATCTCTTATCGTCAATATTCGGTCTTTCTTGAGACATTTGTTCAAACGCCTGATACATCTCCACTCCGATAATCGGTTTGATGTTTTTTTCATTCGCTTTTTTGTAAAACTCAATCGCTCCATAAAGAACGCCGTGATCGGTAAGCGCGATCGAATCCATTCCCAATTCTTTTACCCTGTCTAAGAGCTGGTCTATTTTGGGTAGGCCGTCTAACAAAGAATAGTGCGAATGAGTGTGGAGGTGAGTGAATTTTTGCATAACGTTCTAATGGGTATTCGTCCCGTAGCAGTCGATCCTTAAAAAAAAAGAGAGGAAAGGGAGGGACGAGGAGGATATAGGCGCTTCGGGGTTGAAGAATATAGTAGGCAATTGAGATACTTTACAAACAAATGGAAAAATCCCGCTCCCTTTCCTTGTGAAGAAGAAGGTCAACCTTCTTCTCTCTTTCATTGTATAAGAATCGGTAGAAAATGCCAAATGTGTGCGGACATTACCCTTAGCTCTTGACAAGATTTTGCTTCTACGTTATGATAGAGACAGCACATAAGGAGGTTATTCTGATGGATAACCAAATCGCCGGAGTTGTCGCCGTGTTCGTAGCGATGGTAACGATCGCCGTCCATTGCTCATTCAGCGACAAATGGGCGAAGATCGCTGGTTTTATCCAGAAGGTCGTTACGGTGGCGGCGATAGTATGGTTGTTGTTGCTTATCGATCGGAGCAACATTTACCTTTTCCTCACCAACCGGTGAGGTTTTTTCTTTGGAAAAATATCCTTCAAATATGCTAAATTAAACGAATGACACCGACCTTGAAAGAAGAAAAGAAACTGTGGAAACAAGGGTATAAAGTTGTTGTTGGTTTGGATGAAGCGGGCCGAGGCGCTTTGGCGGGACCGGTGGTAGCGGCGGCGGTCGCGATGGCTAAATTAAAAATGAAAAACGAAAAATTAAAAACTATCTTTAAAAACATTAAAGATTCAAAGCAGTTAACACCAAAACAGCGAGAAGAATTCTATAAACTTATCGCAGTAAATCCGCATATAAAGTGGGGGATTGGCAGGGTTTCAGAAAAGATTATTGATAAAATAAACATTAAGAACGCCGCCGAGTTGGCAATGGAAAGGGCCGTTAAAAATTTAAAAATGAAAAATGGAAAACTGAAAATAGGTTATCTCATCGTTGACGGCAATCAATTAGCGAACCGTAAACTAAAAACCATGAACCATAAACTGATTGTTCGAGCTGACGAAAAAGTTTTTTCCTGTGCCGCGGCTTCTATCCTCGCGAAAGTCACGAGAGATAAAATTATGCGGCAATATCACAAAAAATATCCTTTATATGGCCTTGATAAGCATAAAGGGTATGCGACGGCAAAGCACTTAAAGGCGTTGCGTAAATATAAATCCTGCGCTATTCACCGGCAGAGTTTCAGGCCGGTATGCAGTTGTTGACGCATTAAAAGGCGCTGAATTTATACTTGACTTCGTTTTGGAATAAACTGATAATTAAACATATGGAACGTGAACGAGCCAGAAAATTATTGTTGTATATTGCGTTAGTTGTTTTGCTTGTGGCGCTGGTTTTTGTTTTGGCGTGGTACTTCGCCGCAATTTACCAAGGAGAAAAACGGCAAAAAGAGCCAACCCAAGAAGAGATTATTAAAAAACAGTTAGACGAACTTAATGCCTTGGCGCCGGCGCAATTAAACGAGGAAGAAGTTCGGGAGCAATTAGACGACTTAAATCAAGAACAGCCAGGAGAAATAAAGCCGCTCTCTGAAGGTGAAATCCAAAAACAGCTGGACGAATTAAACAAGCTATAACTCTGACGGTGTTTCTCTGTTGACAGGCGCTTTGAGTTAAGGGAAAATGAAATAATTAATTATTTATATTAAGAATTATGTTCCCACAGATTAAATATCGTTGGTTTCCGTTTCTCGCGGTAGTTGTCGTTATTGCGTTATCGGCCGTTTCTTTCATATACGCCTGGACCGAACCATTGTTATCGCCCCCGGATGGCAACGTTGCAGCGCCCGTCAACGTGAGTAATAATCCTCAAACCTTCGTTGACACAAAGACCTTAAGAGTCAAGGCAGATGGAACGGGCGTTTTAGTGATTGAGGGTGGATTAAGGAGTGATACTTTCAGAACCTTATATCAAAGCACGTTTGCTACCACTAGTGGTAACGTCGGTATTGGAACATCTAACCCACAGGCAACTTTACATTTAGGTAGCAGAGATACAGGACTTAATCTGCGGATTCTCATGGAAAACCGGGCTACTGGCGACACAATGGGTCAGTACAGTACCATTACGAGTTCACGGCTATCAAATGGTAACTCCTCTTTGATGCTTGGGACAACGCTTAACGGGGCGCACAATACAAGACTTACCATAAATAACAATGGTCTCGTGCAATTTTCTTCAATAGCGTCTGAACCATCGGGTTCAAACGGTTCTATCTATTATAATTCAGGGACCAGCAAATTTAGATGTTATCAGGGGGGTGGTTGGACAGATTGCGTTGGCGGTGCAGGCGGAGGAGGGTACTGGACGCAAAGCGGATCTAATATTTATCCAAACGATAATAATTGGAGGGTTGGTATTGGCACTGCATCTCCTGGTGGTAAATTGGGAATTGATAGGGGTTTTGCCGTTGGCACTCGATTTATCCAGGCTGGTAATACAGATTTTATAGTCGCTTGGAATGGCAATGTGGGTATTGGTAGGGTGCCATACGACGAGACCCTTTATTTTGGTAACGGGACAGATAAGCGTTTAGTCGTGTCTGGCGGATCGATCGTTGGAGAATCCAATCTCTATGTTCAATCTCCTCTTGGGCCAAATACCGTGGTTGGCATTGGGGAGTTACAAACCGCCATAGACAACTGGCCAGGCAATTACATATTTGGTATAGGTTGGCTTCAAAGTCCAGTGTTCGCTATAGGCACAAAAATACCTTCTGGCGAAACGTTCGGTTTCTATGGAGATCCAGCCGGTGTTTATATAAGCGGTAATCTTGGTATTGGTAGTAGGATTTGCAATCCAACATGTCAGAGAAAGGTTGCCGATTATAGCAAATTTACTATTCATAGCGACAGTACGGGACCAGCAGGCAATGGCATGTCATTACGTAACGCTGATGTTTGGATGCTGATGTACAACAGAGTTAATACCAATAGCGCAACCATCGATGTAAGGAGCGGCGGGGATACCAATGGACCGGGTACGACCGGGTACAATCTTTTACTTAACCCCATCGGAGGAAATGTTGGTTTTGGAACCGCATCTTCTTCTGGCTCCAGTATAATTTTAAAAGCTTTTGATGGGGCAAATTGTTATAGGGTTAGAGTTAATAATGTCGGCGCGCTTCAAGTGGATAGCGCTTCTTGTCCTTTATGACGTCGATTGTGACTTTTGTTATCGTTGAATAGTGGTAAAATTAGCTTTCAATCCCGCGGCGAAAACCGCGGGATTGTTTTTAGCCAAAAACTTGCCCCGTAGTGATTTTTTGCTTTACTTCGTAAAATAAGCTTTCTGAAAGAAAACCCTGTCAAAAATCTACTACAGGTTTGCTAATTGTCCGATTATCTGCTATTTTAAAATAGCACAAATATGATATTCTAAAGATATGGCTACAATAACTATTCCAAAAAAAGAACTAAAAATCATAGTAAAAGAAAGCGTAAGGGAGATTCTCGAGCAAGAATCAATGAAATTCAGATCCCTGTTTATGTCTTCAGTATCTCAAAAGGAACAGAAAGATATTGAAAAAAGATACGGTAAACCATCCCGAAGAGCAGCGAAATCAACAGAGATTCAAGTATGAATTGGAAAATTGATTTTTCTGCCAGTTCTCTGAAATTCCTCAAGCAAAATAATCTTGAGGAGCATTTTATTATTGATAAAATAAAACTTGCTTTGCGAAAATTTAAAGGAGAAAATATAAATATTAATCTTAAAAAACTTAGCGGAGAATGGGAGGGATTTTATAGAATCCGTTCCGGTCGAATGAGAATCATTATCGAATTTCAATTTAGAAAAAACCGAGCGCATATTGAGGAAATTGACTGGCGAGGCAATGTTTATAAGTAAATATACGAAATCTCAATCGTTGCCAAGATTTTAATTATCTGCTATCTTAATTGATAAGTCATTTTCAGTTTTTCATTTTAACTTTTTAATTTAGCGAAGCGATTATGGCCGTTCCCAAACAAAGACATACAAAATCCAGAAGGAATAAGCGAAGAATGCACCTTTTTTTAAAAAGCCCGGTTTTTAGTTTGTGCAAGAAATGCGGTAAAGAAAAGATACCGCACGTTATCTGTTGGAATTGCGGGTATTACAAAAACGAGGAAGTTGTTAATGTTTTGGAAAAATTAGACAAAAAAGAAAGAAAGAAGAGGGAAAAGGAGTTAAAATCGCAAGAAAAAGCGGAATCTACCGCAAAACCGCTGACAATGGAGGATTTGTCTCGTAAATAAGCCGAAAACTCGTTTTTATATTTTTACTTCTTCGTTTTAAATTTTTACTTTGAAACATGGCTAGTAGGCATTTATCGCGTTCAATCGTTATGCAGTCGTTGTACGAGTGGGATTTTGGCGGTAGAAAGCCGGAATCGCTTAAAGCCGTTGTTGAGAGAAATCTTCAAGAGTTTGGCCCGGGCTTAGAAGACGAAAGCTTTGTTTGGCAGTTAATCAACGGAGTGGTCAAAAATATAGCCAAAATTGATAAAATTATCGAGAAAGCGGCGCCCGAATGGCCGATAAATCAGATAACTATCGTTGACAGAAATGTTTTAAGAATTGGTCTTTACGAGTTGATTTATGCCGATAAAAAAGAAGTGCCATTTAAGGTCGCTATCAACGAAGCCATTGAATTAGCAAAAGCGTTTGGCGGGGACAGCTCGGGAAAGTTTATCAACGGAGTGCTTGGCACGGTGTACAAACAAATGGAAGAAAGTTCCGGGAAGGAGGATAATAATAAAGAAAAATAACATTTGAAACATAAGGCCTGAAATTTGAAGCGTTATGGTTCAAGTTTCAAACTTTACGTTTTAAGGATTCAATGAAAGATTTTTCACCGCTTGAGAAAGCATTAGATGTTCAGTTTAATAATAAGGATTTATTGGCGCAGGCGTTTTGCCACCGCTCTTTTTTAAATGAGAACCCGAACATCAAGATGGAAAACAACGAGAGATTGGAATTTCTGGGGGACGCTGTTTTAGAGCTTGTGGTGACGGAATTTCTTTACAATGGCTATCCGCAGAAACCAGAAGGGGAATTAACCAACTGGCGCGCGGCTCTGGTTAATGCTAAGATTTTGTCTGAAAAAGCAAAAGAGTTGGATTTTAACGATTTTCTATTGTTGTCTCGCGGAGAAGAGAAAGAACTGGGCAAGGCGAGGCAGTATATTTTGGCCAACGCCATAGAGGCGTTTATCGGGGCTTTGTATTTAGATCAAGGGTATAGAGCGTGCCAGAGTTTTATTGAAGGCAATCTAACGAAAGAACTGCCGCGTATTATTGAGTCCGGGTTGTTTAAAGACGCTAAATCTCTTTTTCAGGAGGAAGCGCAGGAAAGGACCGGCATTACGCCGACCTACAAGGTTTTAGAGGAAAAAGGCCCGGATCACGAAAGACATTTTGTCGTTGGAGTATTTTTAGGGCAAGAACTGATTGCCAGAGGAGATGGTTTTTCCAAGCAAGAAGCCGAGTTGGAAGCTGCCAAGAATGCGTTGGAGGCGAAGCAGTGGTAGGGAGAACGCTTTGGGAATTCAATTTTTAGAGATACGCTCTGCGCCCCAGCGAGGCGCAAGCTCGGTTCCTCGACAAATTTTCGCTTCGCGAATCCATGCAATTTGTCTGCGGATGCTCTCTAAAAATTAATTCCATCGCTTAAAGAAGAATTTTATTTTTCGAATAGAAACAAGCTTACTTATATTAGCGATAATTAGTAATTACTAGCGATTATTAGTTGTATATGTTAACAATTCGTTTATTCAGGAGAGGCAAAAGGAATCAGCCGTTTTTCAAGATTGTCGTTACCGACAAAAGAAAATCGTCAACCAGAGGACGCTTCGTGGAAGAGGTCGGTTTTTACAACCCTTTAACCAAAGAAAAAGGATTAAAAACGGAAAGAATGAAACATTGGTTGTCGGTTGGAGCCATACCATCCGCTACTGTTCACAACATGCTGATTTCAGAGAAAATAGCGGAAGGGAAAAAAATTCCAAAGCATAAAATTTCAAAGAAAAAAGAATCCGTCTCCGCCGAAGATTCAGCGGGCAAGGAAGCCGTGACGACCCAGGGAAAACCCGCAGGCGAGTCGTCCATAACGCAAGAGGTGAAAGAAGAGAAACCCGCAGAGGTTAAGGCGGAGCCGGTTGTAGAAAGCGTAGAATCCGTTAAAGCCCCCGAAGGGGCAAAAGTAGCGCCAGAACCAAAAGAATCAATCGCCAAAGACGAGGAAAAAGCGGTTGAACCAGCAAAAAAGACAGAGAGCGGCACTACGGAGTAACCAGTTTGCAATTATTCTTTAGAGTGTTATTTTATAGTTAAACAAGGGATATGTGACAGTTCTTTTAGGCGATACTATTAGTTTTGATCTCTATACCTCCTACGTCCGTTGAGAGACCGTATGTATACCCCCCTTTACTGCGGTCTCTCCTTTTTCTGTTTTCCCCTGTTGACGTTAGCGCGATTTTTTAATAATATAGATAATACATTTATCGTGTGGCCTGTATGGCACATCCTCCTTAGGGGGAGACCGTTTCTCTTGTTTCTTCGGTCTCCCCTTTTTATTTGCCGTAGGCAAACAAACTTGTTTATTCTGAACGAAGTGAAGAACAAACTTGTTTATTCTAAACGAAGCGAAGAACAAACTTGTTTATTCTAAACGAAGCGAAGAACAAACTTGTTTATTTGCCGCAGGCAACGTTTTTTAATGAATCAAAACGCTTGCGATGAGAAAAATGCCATTTTATAAAACGAATATATTTTTCTCCTCGCATGCGCAGAGATGTGGGAGAAACAACTTTTGTGTTTTACGAGCGAGAGATGGGAGGGGCATCATAGCCGGAATCGCATTTGTGCGACCGAGTTTGGCCCCTCCCGTATTCATTTACCATTGGATTATTAGAAAAGCGTAATATGTGCGTAGATTATCCACTGGGCTTGACAAGATTTGGGGAGTATGCTATACTGATAGTATAGGAGAGAGTGAATAAATGTTATTGAAATTGGAAAGAATAGGCGGCTCTCCTTATGGGGAGTCGTCTATTGCTTTGAACTTTAAATAAGTCAAATCCGGCGTATTTCGTCAAGAAGGAGGCAAGACGATGACTTACTACATCGTTAACGGAGAAGTTTACTTCTCCGACAAAGAAGCGATAGATCGTATTCAGTCGCTCCGCGACTGAAGGAAGGGAGGGGAATGGACTGAAGGAACATCATCACTCCTTCAAAACATTCCCCCAATCTCTTAAGTTCAACATTTGGCAGATCGGTTTACCTTGAGCAGTTCGACTATGCTCACTGTAAACTTGTCGAAGGGTGAATTTAAAAGATTTACGAATAGCTCTTTGAAATTAATTAGCGGGGAGAAAATTGTCCCTCG